>CALBHI010000207.1 GCA_937894535.1 uncultured Verrucomicrobiota bacterium | reverse complement strand
TGGCGGTCGACGAGGAACCGGTCGGCCTCGTGCTCTGCGGCCACCTCCTGCCCGGCAAACGCGGCGTGGATTTCCTGATCGACCTCCAGAACAACCCCGCCTACCGGGCCACCCGCAAGGTGCTGATCACCGGCCAGGCCGGTCTCGACGATACCGTACGCGCCGTAAACCAGGCCCGCCTGAACCACTACATCGCCAAACCCTGGCAACCCGCCGACCTGCAGGCCGTGGTGCGCAAGGAGCTGACCGACTACGTGCTGGCCACGCAGGAAAACCTGATCCCCTACATCGCCATCCTCGACGGCCCCCGCCTGCTCGACGCCATCGCCCAGCGCGGCTAAACGCCGCTCGATCCCCCGGTTACAGCCAGCCGGAACGCCCCGTCCGGCGACCCCGGCTAACCATTTCCTGCCAATTCGGGATTTGTATTCCGGGCCGGGTGCGTTTATGAGTACGTGCGGGAAAAACCTTTATGCACGCACGACGCACCAAGATCATCGCAACCATCGGGCCGGCCACCTGGTCGCCGGAAAACCTGGAAAAGCTGATTTCCGCGGGCATGGACATCGCCCGCATCAACATGAGCCATGCCTCGGCCGACCAGGCCCGGGAAACCTGCCAGCGCGTCCGCGCCGCCGCCGACAAGATCGGCCGCCGCGTCGGGGTGCTGATGGACCTGCAGGGTCCGGCCATCCGCACCGGCGAAGTGAAGGTCGCGCTCGACCTCAAGCCCGGCGAGACCATCGCCCTGACCGTGCGCGGCGAAGTGTCGGAAGAGCAACACTCCGTGGACGTCAACTACGACGACCTCGTCGATGATATCAAGGTCGGCGACGTCGTCCTCGTCGACAACGGCACCATCCAATTGAAGGTCCTCGAGAAGAAACGTAACCAGCTCAAGTGCGAGGTCCTGACCCAGGGCACGCTGGGCAGCCGCCGCCACATCAACCTCCCCGGCGTCCGGGTCAACCTTCCCGCGCTGACCGAAAAGGATATCACCGACGTCGAACTCGGCATCGAGATCGGCGTGGATTTCATCGCCATGTCCTTCTGCCGCGAGGCCGAGGATGTGATGAAGCTGAAGGCGATCCTCGACTACCGCCGTGCCCATCAAAAGGTCATCGCCAAACTCGAGGACCAGGAAGGCGTGCGCAACCTCATTGCCATCATCGACGAGGCCGACGGCATCATGGTCGCCCGCGGCGACCTCGGCATCGAGGTTCCCTACGAGGAACTTCCGATCATCCAGCGCCGCATCGTCAAGAGCTGCATCATCCGCGGCAAGCCGGTAATCGTGGCCACCCACATGCTCGAATCGATGATCGAGAACCCGTCCCCGACCCGCGCCGAGATCACCGACGTCTCGAACGCGGTGTTCGAGCAGGCCGACGCGATCATGCTCTCCGGCGAGACCTCGGTCGGCAAGTACCCGGTGAAATGCATCGAGATCATGGACCGCATCGCCCAGCGCGTCGAACGCAGCGGCGGCGCGAACTACGCCGAAATGGCCCGCATGGACAGCCTCGGCGCCAAGATGGTGAAAGCCGCGAACGTCATGGCCCAGGAAGTCGGCGCGGAGGCGCTCGTCGTCTTCACCCGCACCGGCAACATGGCCCGCAACGCGGCCTGGCTGCGCCCGATCCACACGCCCCTGTACGCGTTCACCGACAACCCGAAACTGCTGAACCAGCTCACCCTGAACTGGGGCATCCGCCCCTACATGATGGCCTTCGAGCAGGACCCGGCGAAGAACTTCGAGCGCGCCATCGTGACCCTGAAGCAACAGGGCCTGGTCAAACCGGGCAGCCACGTCGTGGCCGTCACCGAGATCAACATCGGTGGCCAATTGATCGACACCATCCTGATGGAAACCGTCGAGTAACGACGGCGATGAACGGGTCACCTCCCAGCCCCGCGGCGGCCTCACCGCGCTTCCGCGACCTCGCGGGCCCTCCCCTCGTCGCCCTCGCCCTCGCCGCGCTGTTCCTCGCCACGTTTTTCTGGCCGCTGCCCCTGCACCTGCGCGATGGCATCGTCGAAAACACCCAGCCGCCAGGAAACCCGGCCCTGATCCAACCGGTCAGCCCCGGCGATCCGCTCCAGTTGATGTACCACTTCTGGAAATTCACCGACATGCTGGCCGGCCACACCCCGTGGTTCCACAACATCTATGAGTTCAATGCCGGTGACGACGCCGCCCGCTTCGAACCCTCCACCTACTACTTCCCCTTCTCCCTGTTTTTCGCGATCGGCTTCTGGATCGATGGCCATGCCGCCGGCTGGAACCTCGCCAGTTTTCTGTCCGTCGCCTTCACCCTGTGGTTGACCTTCCTGCTCGCCCGCCGCTACACCGGACACCGCGCGGCGGCCTGGGCCTGCGCCTTGCTGGCCATGGCCCTTCCCTACCGCTGGTTGTCCTTGGGCGGCGGCAGTCCGACCGGCTTCACCATGGCGTGGATCCCGTTGCTGCTGCTCGGCCTCGACCGCATGGTGCACGAACGCTCGATCGCCGGAGGCGCCCTCGCTGGCCTGGCCATCGCGCTCACCAGCTTTGCCGATGCCCATTGCTTTTTCTTCTCCGTGCTGGCCACACCCACCTGGTTCCTCTTCGCCTGGGCGGTGCGCTCCGCCGGCTCCGGCCTGACGATCACCCGCGACGATGCCAAAGCGACCTTCGGCGGCGGCGCGCTGATCGCCCTGTTCGCCGGCCTCGCCTACGTCGCCCAGAAACTGATGACCGCGACCATCGAGAAGTCCGAGGCCTCCACCGGCCGCACCCTGCGCGAAGTCGGACTGTTCACCCCGTGGCCGGAGGGTCTGACCTCGTGGACCATGCACGGCGTGTCCGAACACATCTACTTCGGATTCTCGCTGATCGCCCTGCTGCTCTTCGGCTTCGTCCTCGCCGTGCGCGCCCTCCGCCGCGGCACCGACCGCCCGGCCGTCCGCACCGCCGCCGTCGCACTCGGCCTTACCGCCTTCGGTATCGGTCTCGTCATCGCCCTCGCCCTCGGCGCGAACGGACCATTCGAGGGCCGTGCGTTCCTCTGGGCGCGCGACCTCATCCCGCCCTACCGGATGATCCGCCAGACCGCGAAGGTGTACTGCCTGCTCCCGTCGCTGATCGCGGTGTTCGCCGCCGTGAGCTTCCGGCTGATCCGCCTCGCCCCGTGGAAACCGGCGACCCTGTTGTGGATCGCCCTCACCACCGCCGGAGTCCTCGAAATGTACGCCCGGGTAACGCCGCGGATCGGACTGATCCCTGAAGCGCAAGGCGCCTATGCCGCCGTGGCCGACGACGCCCGCGCGAACAACCGGATCCCCCGCGTCCTGGTCATCACCCTATGGCCCGGCGAATCCCACTTCGCCTCGGTGTACCAGCACTGGTCGTCGGAATACCACATCCGCATGATCAACGGCTATTTCCCGTTCGTGCCGCAGTCCTATGTGACCAATGTGTTCGCGCGCCTGGAAAGCGCCAACATCGGCGCCGTCGACGACACGCAGCTCGATTGGCTGCTCGAACGCGGTTTCCATTACCTGCTGGTGCACGAAAACATCTACCCGAACAAGGTCAGTCCGTATCCGATCGGTTATGCCCTGCACCGCTTGTTGAGCCATCCGCGCATTGAACCGCTGGCGCAGGACGGAGCGGTCTGGGCCTTCCGCCTGCTGGATCGCCCGCGGGCACCCAATCCCCCGCCGGCGCCGGTGGTCTGGCCGACCGACCGTTTTGTCGAGATGGAACGGCTGCGCGCGGCCCGGGATTTTCTGCGCGATGACCCCGCCGCCTCGGGCGGACGTTTCGTTGCCCTGACCACACCCGGCACAGTCCTCGGCGGATCCCGCTGGGACCTCGGACCCGGCCTCGCCAACCACATTGCCTTCCGCGTGCGCGGCCGCGGCACCCTGGTATGCGACCGGCTGGTGGCCGGGCAGTCCACCGGAACGATCACCCTGCCGGTGGAAAGCGACATCTGGACCTGGGTGCAGGTCCCGATGCCGCAGCCGGAAACCCGGCGCGATGCCGACACCGTGCTGACCCTCGCCGATGGCGCGATCGACCTCGACCTCGCCATGCAGGTCGGCGGCACGCTGCTCTCCTGGGAACCCGGGACCGGGCATACCTTTGCCGCCGCCCACCTATTCCGTGCCGGCTTCAGCACCCCCGCGCTCAGCGAGGTCGTATTCGATCCCGCCCGCGAACCCGCCGGGGAGCAACTCTACGGACCGAACCTGCCGCTGCCCGCCGGCCGCTACGAACTTCGCGTCGACTTCACCAGCTCCGCACCCGACGCCACGCCGCTCGGCACCTGGGAGGTTTTGCTGCGCCCTGACCGGCCGCTGAGTTCAGCCCCCCTTATCGCCGGCGCGCCCTTCGTCCTCACCTTCGATGTACCTGACAACCTCCCCCTCAACACCATCTTGAAGTTGCATCCGTTTACGCATGCGGTTACCGTCCGCACCCTTGCGTTGAAACGGATTGAATAGACATGCCCATTGCCCAGACCCAGCGACTCGCCATCTCCTACCAGCAAACCGGCCACGGCCCGGATGTCGTGATGGTGCACGGCCTTGCCGCCAACCTCGCCTTCTGGTACCTCAAGATCGTCCCCCACTTCACGCCGCACTACCGGGTGACCGCCTACGACTTGCGCGGCCATGGCCGCTCGGAGATGCCGCCCACCGGTTACACCACCCACGACATGGCCGAGGACCTGGTCGCCCTGCTCGACGAACGCGGCATTGAAAAAGCGCACCTGGTCGGCCACAGCATCGGCGGATCGGTCTGCATGCACGCCGCGGTCCTGCATCCGGAGCGCGTAGCCAGCCTGACCCTCGTCGAATGCCGCCTGCATGCCTTCCAGCCGCTGCTCAACCGCGACAACGAGGGGTTCTGGGCCAAGCACGGACCCGAACTCGAAGCCCGCGGCATCACCATTCCGAAAAACACGCCCAAGGTGTTTTACGCGTTGATCCAGGAGCTCACGCCGCTGGCCGACAAGGGGTTTGTGAATCCGAACGCCATCCCCGGATTATCCGGCGGCCCGCTCGACGCCAAGAGCCGTTCTGGCCAACGCTGGATCAAGCTGATCACCGAGACCACCTTCCCGGGCGACCTGCAGGAGATCGCCGGCCTCACCGCCGACAAGATCACTGCGGTCACGCAGCCCTGCCTGCTGATGTACGGCTCGCGCTCCAACTTCATGGGTACCTGCGAGGCCCTCCAGCAGAACCTGCCGCAGGCCGCGAGCCACATCTTTCCCGACCGCGGCCACTTCTTCCCGGTCACCGAACCAAACCTGATCACCCATCACACCCTCGACTTCCTCGCCCGGCTGCCCGCCTGACCGCCAACGATCCCTCCCCGCGGAATGGTCGATCGCGCCGCCACCGCAAGGATCAAGTCACCATGCCCGGCTTGATATCACCGCCAGGTGGGTGTACCCCTGCTTATGGATGAAAACGATTATCGAGGTTAATGATCAGTTGATGATCAAGGCAAGGCGGGTGGCGGCAGCGCGACGACAGACCTTGCGCGAACTGGTTGAACAAGGCTTGCGGCATGTCCTTGAACACAAGCGGACGACAGCCTCCCGTTCAACCAAAGGCCTCCGTTGGGTGACCGTGGCCGGCGACCTCCCGGCCGGCATTGACCTGGCCGACCGCGAACAGATGAGCCGGCGATTCGGCCGTCGAGCATGATCGCCTTTGAAGCGGGAGCGACCTCCCTCTGGTCACACGACCGGAATTTTCAAAGCGTCCCCGGCCTTCCAGTGCATGATCCGCTCGGCATCCACGATTAGCAACGACCACCGGCCGTACGCATGGTACTTGCCCGGCACGCCGAAATACGACGATTAGACACGCGCGTCATGCCGGAGATATTCCGGATCACCGCGACGCTTCAGCACGAACAACCGGCGTGGCCGCAGCCCTTCTTGGTCTTGTGGCCGTCGGCGCAGTGCGGACTGCAATAGAGCTTGCCGCCCTTTTTGACGGCGTTTTTCTCATCCACCTTGCACACGCAGGCGGGACAGGCGCATTTGGTCTTCATGGTGTCTTCCTTTTTGTTGACGGGGACAGGCATTGATCGGCGTGACGGGTGATGTCGGACAGCATATGCCGGATGTGGTGATCGGCCGGCTGGTAAAACACCTGCCGGCCATCCCGCTCGGCCTCGACCAGCCCCGCCGTCCGCAACAACCGCAAGTGGTGGCTGGTCAGCGGCAGCGACAAGCCGGCCAGCGTTGCCAGTTCCGAAACCGACCGCGGGGCGTCAAGGCAACCCAGCACCAGCGACAAGCGGGTCGGATCGCCGAGCAGGCGGAACATGCGGGCCATGCGGACGGTGCGCACACGGGCGGCGGATCGGGTTCGGGTTGCCATGGTTAAATACTTCAACAGTTCTTTAAGTATGTAAAGAACAACCCGAGGGAATCACGGTTATGGCCGCACGGTCAGTATCCGGAATCCGGCGCATCGATGCACAGGCGGAGGCGCACCTCCCCCTCGTGGCGGACCGGATGAGAGCGGTGGACGAGACCCTCGCCGCGTTTTCCCGCGTAGCCCGAACCCTTGAACACCATGACCGCACCGGTTGGTACGACGCGCACCATAGCGGGGTCCGGCACGATGCGGCGGTTGGCCTCTTCGATGGTGGCCGCCGTGTTGCCCAGGGCCGCCCGGTTCACATAGGCACCCGGCACCCACTCCGTCCCCGGTCCGGCATAGGTGCACAACATCCGCAACCGCAGGAAATCGACATGAAACTTGGTGCATCCGTCGTCGCGCAAGGTCTCCAGCCTCACCCGGGCATCGTCCCGCCCGTCCAAACGGACGAACACCCCGGCCAGAAAGGTGACGTCCACCGCAAACATCCGCAACGCCTTCCCCGG
>CALBHI010000206.1 GCA_937894535.1 uncultured Verrucomicrobiota bacterium | reverse complement strand
GCTCCGGTTCCAACCTGTTTGGCCTTCCCTTCACCCCCGACGAAGCCCGCGTGGTCGTGGTCCCGGTGCCGTGGGAAGTCACCGTGTCGTACGGCGGCGGAACCCTCGGCGGACCCAAGGCGGTGTTTGATGCCTCGAAGCAAGTGGATCTCTTTGATCCGTACCTGCCCGATGCCTGGAAGATGGGGATCGCGATGGAGCCGATTCCTGCCCGGCTCGCCGCGACCAGCCGTGCCTTGCGCGGCAAAGCCGAGCGGTACATCGCCAAGCTGGAACGCGGGGTCGATCCCGCCCGCGATCCGTCCATGCAACGCATCCGCACGGCCATCAACGAAAAATGCGCGGCCATGGTCGACGACGTCGAGCGACGTACCGCCCGCCGCCTCGACGAAGGCAAGCTGGTTGCCCTGCTCGGTGGCGACCATTCAACGCCGCTCGGCTTCATGAAGGCGCTGGCCCGTCGCCACCCGTCGTTTGGCGTGTTGCAGATCGATGCCCATGCCGACCTGCGCGACGCCTACGAAGGCTTCACCTATTCACACGCCTCGATCATGTTCAACGCCCTCCGCATCCCTCAGATCAAACGGCTCGTGCAGGCCGGTATTCGTGACTACTGCGAGGCGGAAGCCGATCTCATCCGTGCTTCCCGGGGCCGGGTCGTGACCTGGTTCGACCGCGCTATCAAACACCAACAATACCAGGGGAAAAGCGTCGCCGCCCTCCACCGGGCCATCGTCAGCAAGTTGCCCGACAAGGTGTATGTCAGTTTCGACATCGACGGCCTCGATCCGAAGTTGTGCCCGAACACCGGCACGCCCGTGCCCGGCGGATTTGAATTCGAGGAAGCCGTGCACCTTGTCCAGTGCGTCGCCGACAGCGGCCGCACCATCATCGGCCTCGACATCAACGAAGTCAGCCCGCGCAAGGACGAATGGGATGCCAATGTTGGTGCCCGCCTGCTGTTCCGCCTGATCAACATCATGGCGAAGTCGAACCGAATCCGCGCGTGACTGCTGGTTGATGCTACAGGCCCGGGACGTAGCTGCCGCTGCGGATGACTGCGCGGGCGTGTCCCGCGGCATCGATCAGGTCCAGTTTGGCGATTTCGATCGGGCAGCCTTTGGCGTACACCACGTCGTGGTGGATCACGTTCTCCGGGCGTGAAAACGCATCCGGACCGACCACCCCGCCAAGGTGTTCGCTACGCCCGTAAGCCCAATGAAATCCGGCTTTTTCGTCCTCCAGCACATTGCCGGTGATGATGGCTTGGTCGTTGCAGCCGAGGCCCAGTTCAGCGATGTTGCGGCGAGCCGGATCGATAGCGAAGTGCTCCTCCAGCCAGGTGCGGTCCGGGCCATGGCCGGTGATCGTCCCGATGCGGTTTTCCTTCACCTCGAGCACGTAGGTGTGGCCTTTGTAGGGCAGGGGAATCTGCCCCCCGGTGCGGCTCGCATCCCCGGCGCGTTCGCCTTCGTAGGGCACCATGAAGGCTTCACCGCTGGGCAGGTTGATGACGCGGAATCCCTGCTTGTCGCGCCGGCACATGCCGTCGTCGGCGTGCGGCGAACGGTGGCGCAGGTCGAAGCGGAAGGTGTGACCGGTTGCAAATTCGACCTCGGCCGATTCCGCTTCGCCCAGCCATGTGGCCAGCGTGGAGGCCTTGCGCGCCACCACGGTATAGTCTGCGGCCAGCGCGGACTGCTCCATGCGCCGCAACACATTCGGCATGCTCGCCGCCCGCAGGTTGGGTGCTTCGCGGGTCAGGATCGACAGCGGTGCGGTCGCTGAATAACGCGTCATCGCGATCACCAACGTGGAGGCACGCAACACCTCCGCCAGTTCCACCGGGCGATCATCCATCACGCCGTGCGCGGGCAAATCACCGTTGTTGGCTCCGGTGGCGGGGTAGGTCAGCAGCGGCTGGGTGGGAATACCAAGGGCGATCAAGCCTTGCCGCCATTCCTCGGCCATGGCCCGCCGTTCCTTCCAGTCGGGAAAATCATCGGCAGGATTCCGCGGCACGTCCACCATCACCAGCGCCTTGTCCCGGGCGTCAGGGGCGAACACATCGTGCAGCAGGCGGTTCAGGTTGAAGTTCGTCGTCATTGGTTTTTCCGTGTCGGGAGGTTAGCGGTTGTCGGCGGTATCGCTGAGTTTGCCCCAGGCGCCGGAGCCTTGCGAACGGGCTTCCTGTTCGAGCCGTTTGAGGCGCGAGCGTTTGCGGTCGCCGGTATTCCCGTCAATCGGCATGCCGTACTGGCGCACCAGACCCTCGCGCGTCAGCAATTCGTCCAGGTCGCCGTGTGATGTTTGCACCAACGCGTAATACCGGGGCAGCGAGCTGTTGCCGCGGGCATCCTCCCAGCGGGTGTACACCGTGAAGGATCCGGAGGCGAGTACACTGGTGGTGAATTTCGCGGCCTCGCGGCCGAGACGCAAGGTGTCTTTATCGGACAGTCTGAAGTAGCGGGCCTGGTCCTTCACCCGGTCCGGAAAGGCGTTGTCGGTCTCGGCGGCATCGACCAGGTAAAGGCGGAAGATATACTCCTTGCCGTCGTGGCCCACGTGAAACGAGTCGCCGTCGTTCGCATTGTTTTTCAGCAATCGGCAGGACTCGAGCACCGTCCATCCCTTCTTTCCCGCGACATCCGCGGCGATGGAATCAACCGCCTTCCCGGCACTGGCTTTCCGCGGGCGGGCGCGGGCGAGGGCATGGGGATCGATACCCGACAGTTGGCGGGCGAGGATCTGGTCTGCCGGTGCCAGCCGGTTCAGGGCGATACGCACCATCGCGCCGTCCGGCTGTTGCAGCACCACCGTATCAAAAATGTTCTGGATGAAGGCGGCCTCGATCTGCTGGCCGGAGGCGCTGGTCCACGAGCGGAAATCCGTGGAGAGCAGGACGGCCTCGGGAATCGCGGCGGCTATATCGTCGGGCACGGTGTCCGTTGCCGGTCGGGCAAGGTACCGGGCCCGTGCTTCCAGCAGGTAGTCGGCGGTGGACTGGTGGCCCATCATCAGGGCGAGATCGAACGGGGACAGGCCGTCGAAGTCCGCGCCTACGGGACTTGCGCCCGCCTCCACGAGCAATCGGCAGATGGCCGTGCGCCCATCGCGGGCGGCGATGTGCAGTGCGGTATGGCCATTCAGGTCGGCGAGTGATAGATCCGCGCCGCGTTCCAGCAGCGGGCGGAGAAACAAGGTGCGCCCGTGGCGTGCCGCCTCGATCAGCGGAGTCGTTTGTTCGGGGCCACGCAGGTTGATGGGGCTGGCCGGATCGGCGATCCACATGTCGAACGCGGCGGCATCGCTGACCCGGATCGCGTCGAAAATGTCCGTGCCGGTTTTCTCCGCCGGCGCCGCCACCATGGCCGGGGGGGCAGGTTCGGCGGTGCGCCGGTCGCAACCCGCAGCCACAACTAGCAGCAGCGTGCTTGCCGTCCGGATGACGATACCGGATTTAAAAAAGGTCGCGTTGTTCATAGATGGTCACGGGCTCCAGCAGGGCGGCTCCTTCGGCAGCGGCCCGGTTCACCCGGTCGCTCACCGGGTGACAGGCCATCTCCGCCGATGGGTAGGGTTGCAGCAGCGCCTTCAAGGTTTCCGTGTGCACCTCGGGCTGCAGCCACAGCGACGCACCATCCGGATGCAGGATCACCGGCATACGGTCGTGTACCGGGTGCATCACCTGATTGGCCTCGGTGGTGATCACCACGGCAGCCTTGCCGTCGGTGTTGGTGACGGGTGACCACAAGCCGGCGATGGCGAAGGGTTCACGGTCGGCACGGTAAAAGAAATAAGGCTGCGGGCGAGGAAGTCCGGACCGCTTCCACTCATAGAAGCCATCGGCCCAAATCAGGCAGCGGCGACCGTTGAACGCCTCGCGGAAGGATGCCAGGCGGTCCACGGTTTCGGAGCGTGCATTGATCAACAGCGATCCCCCTTCGCGGTGCGACGAGGGGAAACCCCAGGACATCGGCGTGAAGGACTTCAAGGTCGGATTCGTCATGGCCAGCAGCGGTTGGGTGGGGGCCACGTTGTAGCGGTTACCCAGGCTGGTTGGGACGTCCACGCCGCCCAACAGGGCCTTGATGCGTTCGGTCATTGACGAGGTGAGAACCAGTCTACCGCACATCGGTGGAGTCTCCTGTGACCCAGGCCGCCGCCCGGGTCAATGACGTGAACACCGGGCATCCGGTTGCCGCCAGCCGATGGCGCGCTTGATGGCCGCCGCAGATCAGCAGGCAATCGGCGCCGATGGCGCGGGCCACCTCGGCATCGTGCAAGGTGTCACCGATCAGCACGACCTTGCTCGTTGCCGGCAGGCACGCCCGCAAGGCATGGGCTTGGTGCGTCTTGCCCCGCCCATAATGATCGGATGCGCCCATGATGTGCGTAAAATGCCGGTGCAGACCCCGTTCCTCCAGGACAGCCTCCAGTGTCACGTGCGGATAGGCCGATAACATGGCTTGGACAACGCCGGCGCGGTGCAGGTGGGCGAGGGCGCGGCGGGTGCCGGAGCGCAAACGGCAGGTGTGGCGGGCTTGTTCGTACCCGGCCATGAACTGCGTTCCCACGTGCTCGAACGCGCGCGTATCCAGCGGAAAGCCGATCCGCCGGTAATAAACCTCCACCGGAAAATCGAATACCGCCTGGTACCGTTGCACGGAAAGGGGGGGCAATCCGGCCTCGGCCAGGAGGCGGTTCATGACGGAGCGGCAGAGCGTTGCATCGTCGAGCAACGTCCCGTTCCAATCCCAGATGACCGTATTATAACGCACAAGGCAACACCCCGCTGGAAAGAACCGCGGCACGTGCTACAGTAACGTCATGAAACGTTGTCTGACAATCCTGCTGTTGAGTGTGGCGGTGTTGGTGGTGCTGGTCCGGTCGATGGATCGCACCCCCAAGGCGGCCGGCATCGATTATGCACAGGCCATGAAGCAAACCGATTCCACGGCCGTGGTGCTCGGAACGGAGGGGGTGCCCGCGGCCGATGTGGTCTTCACGCGGTTTGGCCTGCTCTGGTCCAACCTTACCGCCCAATCCGTCGCCACCCACGTGAACGCGGTCTACGCCGAAACCGTCTGGTTCAACGACACCCTCAAGACCTTCGAGGGGCGTCCCGCGCTTGCCCTCTATCTTGACCAAACCGCGCGGCGGGTCGATGCCTGCGCGGTGGAGATCGTCGATGTCGCGGCCTCGGGTGTTGATTATTACGTGCGCTGGCGCATGACGGTGGTGCCTCCGGAAACCGATCCCGCCGAGGCCTGGAAATCCATCGGAGTCACCCACATGCGTTTCGACCGCGAGGGCCGTGTCCTTCTCCACCAGGACTACTGGGATGCCGCAGGCGGGTTGTACGAACACCTGCCCGGCATCGGGTGGATCCTCCGCAACATCCGCGCGCGTTTATGATGCGGTTGCGTTCGTAATACGAAATAGAAGGTTCGTGTTACGCGTCAAGGTCGGCCACGATGGCCGCGTAGGCCGCCGCCGGATCGTCCGCCTCCAGGATGGGGCGGCCCACCACCAGATGGGTCGCTCCCTCGTTCCGGGCATCGCGCGGCGTACCGACGCGCTTCTGGTCGCCGGTGGCTTGGGAGGGCAGGCGGATGCCGGGCGTCACGATCAACGCATCCGGCCCCACCGCGGCGCGGATGGCCGCCGCTTCATGCAGGGAACAAACGACCCCATCGACCCCGGCTTCGCGGGCCAGCACCGCCAGCGCCACCGCTTGATCGCGGGGGGTGCGGGTGACGCCGGCCGCCTGCAGGTCCGAGGCATCAAGGCTGGTAAGTACGGTGACGGCAAGAAGTTTCATGGAGGCAACGCCGCTTGAGCGGGCCGCCTGCACCGCCGCCTCCAGCATGGCCTTCCCGCCGCTGGCATGCAGGGTCAGCAAATGAACGCGGTGCCGCGCGGCGGCGCTCACCGCACGTTCCACCGTGCGCGGGATATCGTGCAGCTTCAGATCCAGGAAGATCCTTTTGTTCAATGTTTGCAGGGGTTCCAGCACAGCCGGCCCCTCGGCGCAAAACAGTTCCAGGCCCACCTTGTACCATGAAATGGCCGGCGGGAGCCGCTGCACCGCGGCGGAAAGGGAGGAGCGGTCCGGAACATCCAAGGCAACGATAACGGGTGTTTTCATCAATATATCCAATGTTTTCAGGGGGTTTGATCAACCGGACCCTGTGCGGAACCGGTCGGGCCACCATCATGCCGCAGGACGCGCTCGGAGGGAAACGTGTTTTTCCGGTAAAAAAGTGGTGATGCTAATCGTTTATTGTCAACTGATTGCGAAAGTATGCCAGCCATTGTTTGTTTTTTTATAATTTCCCGTTGACTCTTGGAGGGGTGCGCCCTATTGTGTCGGCCGCTTCGTTGGTTCCCGCTTGCGAGTGGGACACGGCGAAGAAAAAAAGTTTTAAAAAGTTCTTGCAGTAGCGATGACGATTTGAGACTTTATCGATCCCGTTCTTTGAAAAGAAAATATTGCACAATCATTGCTTCGTGACAGAAGTGATGTGGTTTGTGCGAGTATACGTCAATATTTGTAATGAATCCGCCGGTTGCATAAACCGGCAAGCTAGAAAATGCTCAAACATTTCTCTTCGGAGAGTTTGATTCTGGCTCAGAACGAACGCTGGCGGCGTGGATTAGGCATGCA
>CALBHI010000205.1 GCA_937894535.1 uncultured Verrucomicrobiota bacterium | reverse complement strand
GCAGGGTTTCCGGGTCCGGGCCGAAATACAACATGTACATCGGCAGGACGAGGAACCCGAGGGCCATGAGGGCGGCGAAAACAAGGCCGGTGGTGTAGACCGCCGGGGTCCACTTCGGACATAGCACGCCGAGCGATTGGAAGGCGCTCCAGAAACCGTGGCGCAGGTGAAAGCCGAGGATGACCATGACCGCGACATAGGCCCAGGCCTTGACCGGGTTCTTGAACGCGGTGACCACGGCCAGGTAAACGTCCTTCACCGGCTCGCCATGGATCTCGACCGTGGCGTGGGGCGTGCCCTGGTTCAGGGTGAACATCCAGACGTGAAACGGCACGAACAGCAGAATCACCAAGCCCGTCACCAGCATCGAACGGGAGGACCAGGTCTGCTTGCTCGGCCCGCCCTTGGTCGCGGTGACCGCATACTTGTCGGGGCGGGCGCGTTTTTCATCCAGCCGCACCCCGATGGCCAGCAGCACATGGGTCACGAAAAACACCAGCAGGCCGGCGCGGGCCACCCAGAGCAGCGGTCCGAGGCTGGCCAACTTGTGGGCGTAGGCGTTGAACGCCGCGCCGCCGTCGGGGAGCAGGAGGGTCAGGTTGCCGGCCAGGTGGACGACGATGAAACCGACCAGGGCCAGACCGGAGATCGCCGCCAGAACCTTGCGGCCAATCGTGGATTGAAGAAGTTTCGTGCTCATGGAATACCTTTTTGGTGTTGAACAGAAGCCAACGGAGCAAACAAAGAGTTTATTGGTTCGCTCCCGGCAGGATCATGCGATGAATCCCGTTTTTCAGGACCGTTTCGTGGAAGTTGATCAGCAACCCCAGGGGTTTATTTAATAGTTTCATGTAACTCAACAACTGCGCCTTGTGAATGGGCAGGACCGTCTCAACCGACTTCAGCTCCAGAATCAAAGCATCATCAACCAAGATGTCCAGCCAAAGGTTGTCGTCGAAGACATATCCTTTGTAGTCGATGTGCACGGGTACCTGACGTTGAACCGGGATGGAGCGCAAGAAACACTCCCGCATCATGCATTTTTCATAAATGGACTCAATGAGCCCGGGACCCTTGATCCGGTGAACCTCGATGGCTGCGCCTATGATCTCGAACGATCTGCGATCAGCGGTCTCAAAAAGGGGGTGCATGGCTTTGCGGCCTTCGTTTTCTTTTGTGAATCAATCCAGGTTCGGACCGGTGCAGTGCTTGACCAGTTTGTCGAACGCCTCGCCGGTCATGATGCCTTTTTCGATGACGATCTCGCGGGCCGTTTTTTTGGTCTTCAGCGACTCTTTGACCAGGGCGGAAACCTTGTCGTAGCCGAGCAGCGGGTTGAGGATCGTGCCGAGCCCCCCGCTGGTTTCGAAGTAATGGTAGCAACGCTCGCGGTTGGCGATGATGCCGGTGATGCACTTCTCGGCCAGCATCGTCGCGGTGCGGGTGAGGATGCGGAACGACTTGACCAGATTGAGCCCGGTGACCGGCATGTGGGTGTTGAGCTCGAGCTGGCCGGCATTGGCGGCGAGTTGCACCGCATGGTCGTTGCCCATGACCTGCAGGCAGGCCATGTTCGAGGCCTCGCAGATGCTGGGGTTGATCTTGCCGGGCATGATCGAGGAGCCCGGCTCGACCGCGGGCAGGACCACCTCGGCCAGTCCGGTGTTCGGTCCGGAGCAGAGCAGGCGCAAGTCATTGCAGCACTTGTTGATGTCGATCGCGACAAACCGCAGCGCCGCCGACATATCGGCCATGTCGGTGAGGAACTGGGTGATCTCGATGCCGTTTTCCGATCGGCGGTAGGATTTGCCGGTAATCTCGGTCATGGCCTTGGCGATTTCGGCGCGAAAGGCCTTTTTCGTGTTCACGCCGGTGCCGATGGCATTGCCGCCGGCCCCGATCTCGAGCAGGCGGTCACGGGCGGCCTCGACGCGGCGGAGATCCTTGACCAGCGCGTGCGCCCAGGCGTCGAACGCCTGGCCGAGGGTTTCCGGCACGGCGTCCTGCAAATGCGTGCGGCCGCTGCGGATCACGTCGGCAAACTCCACGCCCTTGGCCTGCAGGGCGGCGATCAGCTTCTGCACGGCGGGAATCAAGGCGTCGGTAAGGTCGATGCAAGCCACGCGGATGCCCGACGGGAAGATGTTGTTGGTGGACTGGCCCTTGTTGACGTCGTCGTTCGGGTGCACCAACCCGCGATCACCCCGCTTGCCACCCATCGCCTCGTTGGCGATGTTGCTGATGACCTCGTTGACGTTCATGTTAGAGGAAGTGCCCGAACCCGCCTGGAAACAGTCGACCGGGAACTGATCGGAAAACTCGCCCTTCAGGATGCGCTGGCAAGCACCGGCGATGGCGTCCAGCTTGTCCTTGGGCATCAGATCGAGCACGTGGTTGGCCTTGGCGCAGGCCCATTTGAGCTTCACCATGCCGTGGATCATTTCGAGCGGGATCGGCTCGCCGGCCGCACCGAAGTTCTGGATGCTGCGGCAGGTGTGGACGCCGAAATACGCCTCGGCCGGAACGGCCAACTCGCCCAACGAATCTTTTTCAATGCGTGTGCTCATGGAAATCTCCGTATGATGGTGATCGGAAAAGTCCGGTAAACTATACGATGCGGAAACGATTTTACAAAGCAAGTTTGACCCGAAATGCACATCGGGGAAAATACCCGGCCGCGCTCGCGCTTCTTTGCCTGTTCAACCTCGGCTGTGCGGGATTTCGAAGTTGTGGCCCCGGTGACGCTTGGTTTGGTCCCGACAAGGCGAAACACCTGGTCGCCTCGGCGGCGATCGGCGGAGCGGTTGCGGCCACGGCAGCACCGGATCACGGCCGCGATGCCGCGACGGCCATCGGTTTCGGCACCGCCATGGCCGCCGGCCTGGGCAAGGAAGCCTACGACCTGCACGTCAAGAAAACCTGCTGGAGCTGGAAAGACCTCGCCTGGGATGTGCTCGGCGCCTCCCTCGGCGCCTCCCTGGCCGCCCAAACGACCGACTAACCCCCGCAAAAGGGGTCAGACCGTGAATATTCACATTTCCTTTATTTCATAGCCTATGCAGCGCTTGGATGGCTGAAGCGGTGCTCTGTATGAGAAAATTATCGGTCTGACCCCTTTTCGGAGTCGCCGTGTCGCGAGCACATCGGCTCATCAAGCCTACACGGCACCTTTTCATATTCCTTTCGCGTCGTTCGCGTTTTTCGTAGTTTCCCGGCATGAACCAGACATCCTCTCCCCGCGTTGCTGTATTCGGACTCGGCCTGATCGGATCGATCTGGGCTCGGCATCTCCACGAGGCCGGGTTGCTGGCGGCGAGCTGGAACCGGTCGCCGAAACCGGACGCGCCGCAGTTCACCCCGGACGCACGGGCCGCGGTGGCGGCGGCCGATGTGCTGATCCTCGTGGTGGCCGATCCGCCCGCGGTGTCCGGCATCCTCGAAACGATCCTACCGGCGCTGACCCCGCGGCACCTGGTCATCCAGTCGAGTACGATCGGCCCGTCCGACGCCGCCGCCTTCCGCGCCCGTGTAACCGCCACCGGGGCACGCTACCTCGAAGCGCCGTTCACCGGCAGCAAACCCGCCGCCGAAGCGAAGAAGACCGTGTTCTACCTCGGTGGCGATGACGCGACCCGCGCCGCCGCCGAGCCGGTCTTGTCCTCGTTCAGCGCATTGCGCATCGCCTGCGGCATGGCCGAGCAGGCCTGCACCATCAAACTCGCGATGAACCTGCAGATCGCGGTGATGACCGAAGGGCTCGGCGAAGCCCTGCTGCTCAGCCGGGCGGCCGGGATCGATGACGACACCTTTTTCTCCGCCATGAAAAACAATGCGTCATGGTCCGGCCTCTCCGCCCTGAAGGAACCGAAGCTGCGCGCCGGGGATTTTTCGCCGCAGTTTTCGACGAAACACCTGCTAAAGGACCTGCGCCTGTTGCGCCAGGCCGGAGGGCCGCTGCCCGCGCTGGACCTGCTGATTGACCGGTTGCGCCAGGCCGACCACGCCGGATTCCGCGAAGAGGATTACACCGCGATCCTCAAGACGCTGCCCCGCCCGGCATCGCCGTAACCGTTCACCACCCGTCGTTTCTTCATCGCCAACGCCGCCCCGGCGTGTCACCATCGGCAACGATGAAGCGATGGGGGATGCTTCTTGCGGGTTGGATGCTCGTGGTCCCGGGTACACATGCCCAGGAACCCCACCAGAATCCGATCTTCAATCTGTCCGTGATGTCCGGCCAGGTCGGCAACACGCCGGTACGGCTCTACCTCGCCCCCTCCCCCCACATCGCCCGCGGCGTGGTGGATTTCATCGCCACGGCCTCGAACACCCTCGATGTCTGCGTATACGAGATCAACCTGCCGGAAATCAGCGAGGCCATCGATGCGGCGATCAACCGCGGCGTGAAGGTGCGCATCGCCGTGCCTTCGTCCAACTTCGTCGGCCGCGATGAGACCGAAATCCGCGGACGGTTGAACGACTGGTTGAAGAAGGGATTGTTGCGCCAGACCGAGAACAAGTCGGGCCTGATGCACAACAAGTTCATGGTCGCGGACGGCCACCGCGTCTGGACCGGCTCGTACAACTTCACCCGCAACGACACGGAAATGAACGACAACAACGCGGTGACCTTCTCGCACCCGCTGATGGCGCTGAACTACACCGCCGAGATGGACGAGATCTGGGCCGGCCGCCACGGGAAGAAGAACGCCACGCCGACCCCGCACCCGGAAATCCGCATGGGGGAGGTGCTCGTGCGCAACCTGTTCAGCCCGGAGGACGACCTCGAGAAGGCCTTCGTCGAGGAGATCGGCAAGGCAACCAACTCCATCTACATCATGGCCTTCGCCCTGACCGACCGGGCGATGTTCGACGCGTTGAAGCGCCGCATCGCCGCCGGGGTGAAGGTCTATGTGCTGCTCGACCTCACCTTGTCCCGCCAGGGCACCTCGCTGAAAACGCCGTTGCGCGAGGCCGGCGCGACGGTGCGGATCAGCTCGAACAACGGCCGCATGCACCACAAGGTGATGGTCATCGATGAAAACGTGGTCATTACCGGATCGGCGAACTTCTCGGCCTCGGCCCTCGGCGTGAACGACGAGAATGTCGTGGTGTTCGCCTGTCCGCCGCTGGCCCGCGCGTTCACCCGCGAATTCACCCGCTGCTGGCGCGCCCAGCCGTACTGGGTGAACAAGTGGAGCCAGGACGCACCGCGTTGACCATGCTCCCGCCGAAAAACCTCCGTGCGTTCTCCGCCGGTTCATCCTACTATGGATGCCATGTCGCAAGAACTCTTTGAATGGATCGGATACATCGCGTCGGGCATCGTGGCCCTGTCGTTGCTCATCACCAATGTATGGCATTTCCGCTGGGTGAACCTGGTCGGGGCCTCGCTGTTTTCCCTCTACGGGGCGCTGATCGGCTCGATCCCGGTGGCGCTGCTGAACGGCTTGATCGCGCTGATCGACATCTGGTTCATCGTGCAGATGTCGAACCGGATCGACTACTTCCACTACCTGACCGTGACCTACAAGGACAGCCCGTACCTGCGCTACTTCCTGCGCTACTACACCCGCGACATCGGCCACCACTTCCCGCGCTTCTCGCAGGATAACCTGTCGCCCGGCCAGCAATACACCTTCATCCTGCGCAACGCCGTTTCGGTCGGCCTGTTTTCGTACCACCAGGAGGGCGACTGCGCGGTGATCGACCTCGACTACACCATCCCCGCCTACCGCGACCTGAAGAACACCCGCTACCTGGTGCGCGATGCCCTGGCCGGGGAGTTTGCGGCGCGCGGCATCAAACGCCTCTGCACCTACAGCACCGTGCCGAAACACATCGCCTACATCAAGAAACTCGGCTTCACCGAGGACGCGACCCAGGCGAACCTGTTCCACCTTGAATTGCCGATGAAGTGATCCGCGCCGGAGTAGGACCCGATGATGATCACCATCGGACGTCGGCCAATGATCGCAGACCTGTAAAGCTCCAGCACCTCTTCATCAGACAGCGCGCGATCCCACAAGGTCAACTCGTCGACGATTCCGTTGAATCCATGGTTGAACCCCGCGGAATCCGCTTGCCGGTAGGCGATTCCGCCAATGATCAGGTTTTCCTGGCTGGCCGCCATCTGGGTACGGGTGTGGTTTCCCGTCTTTCCGGTAAACACACGCTCGCCGTCGATATAGAAGCGGAGCATGCCGGCCGTCCCCTCAAACCAGCCCTTGCTATCAAGCACAACCACGAGGTGCTGCCATTCCCCGCTCGGACGCCCCGGCGTGTAAAAGGACCGGAACGCGTCATCGCCATCGTTCATCACGATGTCATACATGCCATTCCATACCGACAAGGCAAACTGGTAACTGTCGAGCAGATCGCCCGACTTCCGCGAAACCAGCCCGGCCCGGTCCACCTGGAATGGCGATGCCTTTACCCAAACCGACAACGAAAAGGAATCGGCATGGGGTGCCGCGAAATCCGGCAGCGACACCCCGGAAATGACCACCGCGCTGTTGGTCCCGGAGTCCGAACCCTTGAAAAGAAGCCCAGTATTGTCAAAGTCCAACCCGTTTACCCGGTTGGACCCGACGAACACCTGCGGTGAAACCGACGCGACCACCTCGATCGGATGCGGTCCCGGCGTGATCGTCGCGGCAGGGCTTCCCGCCTGCGCAGCATAAAGATTGATCACGTCCTCCGGTCTGATATTCTGAAGACGGTAATGAGCCACCGGCCGGGATTGCCGGATAAAGGAGAGGTAGACCGGCTCGCCTGTTTCTTCCGCGTGAACCAAACACGCCGCCACCGTCGAATAAACAGCGAGCGAACAAGCAGCGAACCGTCGAAGCGCTTTCGTCATGCTTGCAACATAGCAACGAGGACCCATGATCACAAAATCTTTTCTCCGCCGCGCACTCGCCGCGGCCTGCAGCATCATCCTTCCCTTGGCCGCTTCCGCCTATGTCGAATTGACCGACGAGGAAATGCGGCGCCTTTCCGGCGGGTACGAAACCAAGATGTGGACCCGGGACGAACCCGTGCGCAGCGGAAGCATCTACCACGTGGCCGGCTTTTCCACCAATGGCGCCAGTTATTACCTGTATCTGCCCTCCGCCTACGATGGCACGAATGAGTTGCCCTCGATGATTTTCATGAATGCGGCGCGGCACGGCATGGGTCCGCTGCTGAAATGGCTCCCCTCCGCCGAGGATCTGGGCTGGATCATCGTCGTACCGCACGACATCGGAAACGATGGCCCCGCCAACAGCAGGCTGTTGCTGCGCGAGATCAACCGGCACTTCCGGTCCACCTTCCGGCATGACATTCGCCGCCTCTACACCGGCGGTATTTCCGGCGGCTCCTGCCGTGCCTATTGGCAGGCGCGTGGATTTCGCGGCGAATACGCCGGCGTGGTCGACATCGTGGGTTGGATGTGTGACTACGACGAATACACCTATTATCCGCAACGCCTCGCCGTGGTGCACCTGAACGGCGAGCGGTATCGGATCCCGGCCATCCAACGCGACGACCGCATCCTGAACCGGGACGGGGTGCGAACGCGAACGTTCAACCACAACGCCGGCCATGAGTACCCGTCGAGCGAACTGGCCGATCAAGCCCTGCTATGGCTGGATCAGGATTTTCAGGAAACCGGATCCTTGTTTACGTTTACAAATGCCGAACAACGCGCCACCGCCCTGATGGAGGAAGCCCGGGCCGCGCTGGCCAGCGAAACGCCCGCCAAGGCCGCGCCCCTCCTGATGAATGTGTTGTCCAAATTTGCCTACACCACCAATGCATTCGGCGCGGAGGAGGACCTGCTGGAACTGCTTCGTCGACTGCCCGCGGACGAGGTTGGTCGCGCTATCGAAACCCCCGCCACGATTCACGCCGTGTATGCGCGGATGCTTTACCAGCGCGCATCGTATTACGACGATGCCTTTTTCCCGGAGGAACAGGCCCGCCTCCTTTCCGGCCTGGCCATTGTGCTGGACCCCGAATACCACCATGCACTGGCCCTTCACGCCGCCTGCCTCACCCGGCGCCCTTTCCGCACCAAGGAGGACATGGTGCTTGCCCGCACCCTCCTCGACCGGGCGATTGCCCTCGGGCCGAACTTCTGGATCGGATTCTACAACCGGGCCAAGCTGGAAATCCTGCAGGGAAGGATCACCGAAGCGCGGCGCGATCTGGACCTCGCGCTGAAGCCGGCGCAGGCCTGGGAAGATCCTTTTTCGTACAACGAAAATGCGCTGAAGGCGGAACATGCCCGGGTGGATCAGGAGGCCAGCCAGCTACGCGACGCCCCCTGGTTTGAAAGTTTCATGGATCAACCAGCCGGCATGGTCGAGGCCGGAACCTACCCGGCGGTGTACGCGCCATCGGGCCGTCCCGAGATGCTGGCCGTTCCCGACGCCGCCGGCTTTCGCGCCCTGGCGCTGACGTCGTCCAACGACACCATCCGCTTTAACATCCGGAATCCGGCCGCATCCAACCTCGCTGTCTCCATCATGCTGAAACCGGCCCGAGGAACCCCCGAACCCGACCCGCTCGTCTATGCCGAAAACCTGCTGGCCTTCCGCGTTGATCCCCGGGGCATCGTTCAACGGCTCCAACACGCCGGCGATACAACCAACTGGGTTGCCCTTCACCACGCCCCACTCGATCCGAACACGTGGAACATCCTGACCCTTTCCATCGATGTGGCATCCGGCATGTCCCACACCTTGATCAACGGCCAACCGGTCCTGCCCTCAATCACGCTTCCATCCGGCTTCGTCATGCCTTCCTACCTGGCCATGGAAAGTTGGAGCGAACAAACAATCCTGATCGATGCCCTGACGGTTTCCGGATCCCCCCCGCGCGATGACCTCGACCGCGATCTGCTTCCCGATGCCTGGGAGGTCGATACCGGCCTTCAACCGTATGTGCTGGCCGGACCTCGCCCCGACGAGGACGCCACCGGCCCCAACGGCGATCCGGACGGCGACGGCTTGATCACCCTCCGCGAATACCTGCTCGGGACGCTGCCACTGAATGCGGATTCGGATGGCGACAAGATGACCGACGGCGCAGAATTCACCCACGGGTTCAACCCCCTCGTCGCCGATCCGTTCCATGACATCAGCCTGCCCTCCGGCAGTTCCTTCGCCGATGCCCTGGCCGATGAATGGAACCGCACCGACGACATCCGCATGCGAACGGTCACACGCGAGGACGGCCGCACCGTGGCGGAAATCCTGCCCTCGCTTGGCGATTGCCGCATGACCCGCTACTATGCCTCCGGCCCCAAGACGGTCATCTGGCTTACCCTCTCCCTCCAACCCACCCCCGGCCTAGACACCGCCTTCACCGAAGCCATGAGGCAGGGCGCCGCCCTGGTGTACATAAATATGGACGGCTACCTCGTCGCCTTCGACGGGTCGGCATCCGTTGCATCCTGGAAAACCCTGGATCACCACCCCTTCCCCCTCGACGAACTCATCGCGATCCGGCTCCGCCTGGATTACCGCAACAAGACCTGGTCGATCTGGCACGGCAGCAACCTGCTGGCCGACAACCTGGGTTTCGCCAACCCCGACAAGACCCACTTCTCCACCATCTCCTTCGAAGGCACCGGACTGCTCGATGCCTTTCACGTGGCCGCGCACGGTCCGGATGACGACGGCGACGGCGTACCGGACGACTGGGAGATAACCTTTTTCAAGGGCCTGGATCGCGTAACCTCGGACTCGGACGCCGATGGCGATGGCTTTCCTGATATTTCCGAATACCTGGCCGGCACCGACCCCCTGGACCCGGAGGCCCATCTGGAAATCATCGATGTGCGCCTCGACGGAACCAAGCTGTCCATCGTATGGGAAGCCAAGGCAGAAAACTATGAAGGAAATCCCATCTCCTACAATCTGCTCCGGTCAAAGCGCATGGACGGCGGCGTCATGGTTCCCATCGCCCACGAAATCCATCCCAAAGGCGTCCGTTGCACCTACGAAGTGTCCGGCGACCCGGAAGCCATCACCGCATTTTATTCCATCCAAGCCAACCCCTGATCCGCACCCAAGAGTAGGCTTTACGCGAACCAGACCGGCTCACGACAAGAGATAGCCGACCGACAAACCTGCACCTCACGCGGTCTTTTCGACCAGCGCGAGCAGGGCGCGCAGGCGTTCGGTGATCGGGCCTGGCGCGAGGCGCGGGAATTTTCCGTCCGTCATGAGGTAGTCGCGTTTGCGGGTCATGATGACCTTCTCCCCGGCGACTTCGATCTTGTCGATCTTCCGCAAGGTGGCGGCAATCTTGAGGTCGGCGAGCAGGAGCAGGCGCACCACAGACTCGGGCAGCGGACCAAACCGGTCCTTCAATTCGGCCTCGAGGTCGCGCACCTGCTTGCGGCGGGCGAGCGCGGCCACGCGGCGGTAGATGCGCACGCGCAGCGTTTCATCCTCGATGTACGACACCGGGATGACCGCGGCCACCGGCTCGTCGGCGCGGTCGGGTGAAAGCACGACGAAGTCGAGGTCGAGGTCAACGTCCACCACCGGGTCCACCTTTTCGCCTTTCATGCGCGACACGGTGCGCTGGAGGAGTTGGCAGTAGAGGTCGAAGCCGACGGTGGCGATGTGCCCGCTCTGTTCCGCGCCGAGGATGTTGCCCGCGCCGCGCAGTTCAAGATCGCGCATGGCCAACTTGAATCCGGAACCGAGGCTGGTGTAGCGCTTGATGGCGCCGATGCGCTGGCGGGCCATGAAAAAGAGTTGTCCGTGTTTGGGCAACAGCAGGTAGGCGTAGGCCTTGCGCTTGTAGCGGCCGACGCGGCCGCGCAACTGGTAGAGCTCGGACAGGCCGAACCGGTCGGCGCGGTCGATGATGATGGTGTTGACGTTGGGGATGTTGAGTCCGCTCTCGATGATGGTGGTGCAGAGCAGTACATCGAACTCGCCACGGGTGAAGGAGCGCATGATGGTGGACAACTCGTGCTCGTCCATCTGGCCGTGGGCGATTTGCACGCGCGCCTCGGGGACGAGGCGGACGAGCTTGTCGCGCACGGTCTGGATGGTGGTGACGCGGTTGTGGAGGAAGTAGATCTGCCCCTCGCGGTTCAACTCGCGCAGGATCGCCTCGCGCACGACGTCGTCGCGGTGCTCGGACACGATGGTCTCGATGGGCAGGCGTTCGACCGGCGCGGTCTCGATGATGCTGAGGTCCTTCGCCCCGGTCAGGCTCATGTAGAGGGTGCGCGGAATCGGGGTGGCGGTCATGGTGAGGACATCGACGAGCTGGCGCACGCGCTTGAGGAACTCCTTGTGCTTCACGCCGAAACGCTGTTCCTCGTCGATGATCACCAGGCCGAGGTCGCGGAACCGGACATCCGCCTGCACGAGCCGGTGGGTGCCGATGACGATATCGACCTCGCCGCGGGCGAGGCGTTCGAGGATATCGGTCTGTTCGGCGCGCGACTGAAAGCGGCTGAGCGCGGCGAGGCGCACCGGGAACGCGGCCATGCGTTCACTAAACGTGTCAAAGTGCTGCTGGGCGAGCACGGTGGTGGGGACGAGGATGGCGACCTGCTTGCCGTCCATCACCGCCTTGAACGCGGCGCGCATCGCCACCTCGGTCTTGCCGTAGCCGACATCGCCGCAGATCAGGCGGTCCATCGGCCGCGTCGATTCCATGTCGGCCTTGACGTCGTGGATGGCCTGGGCCTGGTCGGGGGTTTCGGCATAGGGGAAGGCGTTTTCGAATTCGTGCTGCCAAGCGGTGTCCTTGCCGAAGGCGTGGCCGGGTTTGGCGTCGCGCGCGGCCTGGGTCTCGAGCAGCAGCGAGGCGAGGTCCTCGACGGCGCGTTCGGCGGCGGCCTTTTCCTTGATCCAGCGTTTGCCGCCGAGGGCGTGGAGGTTCGGGCGGCGCTTGCCGACGCCGATGTAACGGGTGAGCAGGTGGGTCTGGGCGACCGGGACATAGATTTTCGCGCCCTCGGCGTATTCGATGGTCAGCGCTTCCTGCATGCGCCCGTTGATCTCGATCTCGAACAGGCCGCGGTAGATGCCGATGCCGTGTTCGAGGTGGACGACGTAGTCGCCGGGCTGGATGTCGGTCCAGGCGTGGATGCGCTGGCCGGCCTGGTCGGTCGCGCGCGCCTTCTTGGCAGCGCGTTCGTAGCGGCTGCCGGGATCGCGGGCGCGGCCAAACAGGTCGAGGTCGCTGATGACCACGCGGCGGGCGGCGGGATTGCGGAAACTTTCCGAGACGACGCCGTCGCGCACGGTAATGCCAGGGGGTGGCGCGCCGCCGGTGCCATAGGCCTCGACGAACCGCTCGCGCGCGCCGCTGGTGCTGAAGTGGAAGAGGACGTTCCAGCCGTCGGCGGCGAGGGCGAGGTGTTCGTGGATGAAGCGGCGGCGGATCTCCTCGACGCGGTCGGGCGGGATGGCTCCGCTGGCGCCGGAGGGCACGCCGGGCACGGATTGGGCATCGAAGAGGTGGGGCTGTTCCTCGGCGGCGGGGGCGAGGGCGAGTTCGAGCGAGAGGGTGGCGCGGGTACGGGCGGTGGCGCGGGCGGCTTCGTATGACCAGGTGTGGTCCATCGCGGCGGCTTCCTCGGCCGATCGTTCGTAGCGTTCGGCGTGGGCGGTGATGGCTTCGCGATCGAGCCAGACCCAGACGGCGGGGCGCGCGGCGTGGTCGGCGAGGTGGTGGCCGGGGCCGGAGGTGGCGTCGCGTTCGGCTGCGGGGGGCAGTTCGGTTTCGGTCAGCGGTTCGCGCGAGCGTTGCTCTACCGGCTCGAAATGGCGGATCGACTCGATGGTGTTGCCGAAGA
>CALBHI010000204.1 GCA_937894535.1 uncultured Verrucomicrobiota bacterium | reverse complement strand
CGTTCCCGTGCATGCCTACGTGCTCTTCCAGGCGAAGCGTCCGGCCTGACGACGGGATGGACGCCCCCGGATGCCTGTGCTATCAATGCACGATCACCTCAATCTTTCAGGAGTCGCCATGAAACGATCTGCTCTCGTCCGCACCACCGTTGGAGTTGTTATGATTCTTGGTATCCTTGGCACCGTGATGGACGCCTTCGCCGGCGGCCGCCGCAAGCGGCAGGAAGCCGCCGCCATGCAACCGTTGTCCGAAAAGAATTCCGGCGCCCAGGCGGTGGCCGGAGATTTCCGCCGCGACCTGTCCTTCGGCGGCGATGACCGGTTCTACGATGTCCATGTCCCCGCATCCTACCGCCCCGGCACCCCGGTCCCGCTGGTCATGGTGCTCCACGGCGGCGGCGGCAGCCCCTCCGCGGTGCGCGGCATCACCAGCATGGACCGCGTCTCCGACCAAAACGGTTTCATCGTGATCTATCCCGCCGGCACCGGCGAAAAGGCCCGCGACAGCCGCCTTTCCTGGAACATCCTCAAGAGCGATACCTACGCCACCGCCAACAAGAAGGACGACCTCGGCTTCATCCGCGCCGTGCTGAAAGATGTTCAGGCGAAGTACAGCATCGATCCGAATCGCATCTATGCCACCGGCATTTCGCAAGGTGGCATGATGTGCTACCGGTTTGCCTGCGACCCCGATCTGTCCGGCCGCATCGCCGCCATCGCCCCGGTGGCCGCGGTGATGACCGTGGATCCGTCCGACTGCAAGCCGTCGCGCGCGATGCCGATCATCCACTTCCACGGCCTCGACGACAAATTCATCCCGTACGAGGGCGGTATCGGCTCGCGCCTGGAACGGATCGATCCGGTAACGCGCCCCGGTGTGCCGGAAACGATGAAGTTCTGGCTGGCCAGAAACAAGGTCGGCGACCGTCCGCGCGACCAGGGGCGCCGCGGTCTGGCGGACTTCCAGGATTTCGGCCGCGAAGGCGAACCCGGCGAAGTCATCCTGTGGAAGCTCGAGGGTGCCGGCCACACCTGGCCCGGTGGTGACTCCGGCCTGCCCGAAATGTTCATCGGCAAGGTCAACCGCGACATATCGGCCTCCGAGGTCATCTGGAACTTCTTCACCCGCCATACGCTGTAAGCGCGGCGGGGACTCGGCATGGAGGAGTGGATTCCATCGGTCAAGAAACTGGGCAGCAATGTCCAGTCGCGCCTGAGTTTCGCCCATAGCCAGTTCAAGGCCGGCGACTACGACAAGGCGCTCGAGGAAATCGCCGCCGCATTGCGCATGGATCCGCGCGATCCGGATGCGCTGTTGCTCAAGGCGAAGATCCACTATGACCGCGGACAACTGACCGAGGCCGAGGCCCTCGCCCGCGACGCCGCAGCGGCCGCCCCGGACCAGCCCAAGCCGCACCTGCTGCTCGCCGCGATCCACTACGAACGTGGCGAGACCGAAGCCGCGATCGCCGCCACCGATCATGCCATCGCCCTCGATCCCACCCATGCCCAGGCCCACGTCCTGCGCGGCAACCTGCTCGGCACGCAGCAGCGCTACGACGAAGCCCGCCGCGACTTCGAGCGCGCCATCGTGTTGAATCCGCAACTCACCATGGCCCACCGCCAGATCGGCCGCATCCACCTGGAGCACGGCGACACCGCCAAGGCGCTGGAGTCCCTTGAAAAAGCCATGCTGCTCGATCCCAACAACGGCCTGATCCGATCCAGCCTTGGCGACCTCTACCGCTCCCTCGGCCGCCTGGAGGATGCCGTGCTGCAGTACCGCGAAGCCACGCGGCTCAATCCCAGCCTGGAAACGTCGTACATTGCCGCCGGCGATGTGTACCTCGAACTCAAGCGCTACGAAGAGGCGCAATTCGAATACCGCCGCGCGATCCTGATCCGCAAAAAAAGCGCGCGCGCTTCGCTCGGTCTGGGGAAGATCTACCTGGCGCACCGCCAGTTCGAGGAAGCCCGCGCGGAACTGGACGCCGCACTCAAGGCCGATCCGAATCTGGTGGAGGCGTCGAACCTGCTGGCCACGCTGCCTGCGCCATCGACGCCGCCCGCGGCAACGTAAGCCGCGCGGCCGGTTCGCCGCGTCAACTGCGGGCGATGCGCTGGCGGAAATCCTCGACCACATCGCGCAGCGTCGTTTCGATCGGGATCTCCGGCCGCCAACCGACGTGCTCCAGGATGCGGGAGGTGTCGAGGATGGGCTGGCTGTCGGTCGGTCGGTACAGTGCGGGGTCGATGGTGACTTCGGGTGACACCCCGACGATCGTGCACAGCCGGTCGAACAACGCCTGGATCGTGGTCAGCGCCCCGGTGGCCACGTTGTAGGCGAACCCTGCGCGGCCCTTCTCCAACAGCAGCCGGTAGGCGCGCACCGTGTCGCGTACATCGGTGAATTCGCGCTGGCTGGCCAGGTTGCCGACCTTCATCACCGCCGGTTGCCGGCCGTTGGCGATGGCGATCAGTTGGCGGGCGAAGGCGGACACCACGAAACTTTCCGACTGGCCGGGGCCGATGTGGTTGCAGGGCCGGGCGGTCATCGCGTGCAGGCCGTAGCGGGCGGCGAACATGCGCGTGGCGGCGTCGGCCGACCACTTGGTCAGGGCGTATAGGTTGTCGGCGGCGGGTGGATCGTCCTCGCGGATCGCGGTCGGCCGCGGTTGGTGGCCGTAGAGCTGGGCTGAGGTTACGGCCAGCACGCGCGCGTTCGGGGTGTGGCGGCGCGCTGCCTCGAGCACATTGATGGTGCCGATGGTGTTGATGTGGAACGCGGCTTGCGGCTGTTCCCACGCCATCGGCACAAAGGCCATGCCGGCGAGGTGCAGCACCGCATCGGGGGTATGGCGGGCGAAGAGGTCGGCCATGCCGGCGGCATCGACCAAGTCCACGCCAACGGTGGCGATCGCGCCGGGGACCTGGTCGGTCTGGCCGGGCAGGACGGTGGCGACGACCTCGTGGCCGGCGTGCCGGAGTTCGGTCAACGCGTGCCCGCCGACAAAGCCGGCGGCCCCTGTGACCAGCACGCGCATCGGATTACCGCAGCTGGCGCGCGATGCGTTCCATGTCCGCATCCACCATCATGTCGATCAGGCACTGGAAGCTCACCTCGGTTTTCCAGCCGAGCTGCTTCTTCGCCTTGGTCGGATCGCCGAGCAGCAGATCCACTTCCGCCGGGCGGAGGAACTTCGGATCGACGACCACATAGTCCTTGTAGTTCAGGCCGACACGGGCGAAGGCCAGTTCGAGAAACTCCTTCACCGAATGGGTCTCGCCGGTGGCGATCACATAATCATCGGGCGTGTCCTGCTGCAGCATCAGCCACATCGCCTTCACGTAGTCGCCGGCGAAACCCCAATCGCGCTTCGCGTCGAGGTTGCCCATGCGCAGTTCCTTCTGCAGCCCGTGTTTGATCCGGGCCACGCCGTCGGTGATCTTGCGGGTCACGAACTCCTTGCCGCGGCGCGGGCTTTCGTGGTTGAACAGGATGCCCGACACGGTGAACAGGTTGTAGCTCTCGCGGTAGTTCAGCGTGATGTAGTGACCGTACACCTTCGCCACCGCATAAGGGCTGCGCGGATGGAACGGGGTTTCCTCGCTCTGGGGAATAGCGTGGACCTTGCCGTACATCTCGCTGCTCGAGGCCTGGTAAAAACGGGCCTTCGGACAGACATGGCGCATCGCGTCGAGCAGGCGGGTTACGCCGAGTGCGGTGAATTCACCGGTCAGCACCGGCTGGGTCCACGAGGTGTGTACGAACGACTGGGCGGCCAGGTTGTAGATCTCGTCGGGCATGATCTCCTTCAGCAGGAGAATCAGCGACATCTCGTCGAGCAGGTCGCCATTGACCAGGGTGATCTTGCCCTTCAGGTGTTCGATGCGTTCGATGGCTTCGGTGCTGGAACGGCGCATCATGCCGTACACCTCGTAGCCTTTTTCGAGCAGCAGTTCCGCCAGGTATGAACCGTCCTGGCCGGTGATTCCGGTAATGAGTGCTTTCTTCATGGTCTGGTCCTGTTCGTGGTTTACGTCGGAGGCGGAGTGTGCCAACACGCGCGCAGGAAGGCAATCGCTTCCTTGATCTCGCCGGCGTCGGTGCCGGGGGCCGGTTCGATGACCCGGATCAGGTCGCGGTTGGCCATTTCGCGGTATTGGTCGAAGGGAATCTGGCCCTTGGGCGGCATGACATGGTCCTGCACCGGTGGCCGCACATCGTGGATGTGCATGCCGGCCATCCACGGGGCGAGCCGCTCGGCCCAGCGCTCGGCGTTGATGAAGCCGATGTTCTGGCGGATCTGGGCATGGCCGAAATCGAACCAGCAGCGAAGCCAGGGGGATTGGTAGGAGGCGAGCAGCCGTTCGATCTCGATTTCGGTCGGGATCGATTCCCAGGTCGGCAGGTTCTCAAAGGCGAGGACCATCCGGTGCTGCTCCAGCACGGGCAACAGGCGGTCGATGCTCTCGCGCAGGTAGTCGAGCTGTTTCGGTGCCTTCTTGTCGCGGGTGGTCATGACCTTGAGTTTCAGCTTCTCGTAGGCCGGGGAGTACTGGCGTCCCTGTTCGCACCATTCGATCATCTCCCGGCTCATCCGGGACATGTCCACGTTGCCGGCATGCGCGACCACGGCACGGGCCCCGACCTCGGCGGCGAAAGCGATGGTTTTGCTCATGTGGAGCACCGCATTGTCGCGGGTGGTCCGCTCGGTGCTGGCCGGGGTGTAGAGTTCGGGATGGCCGCGGTGCGCACCCATCGGCACCGGGCAATAGTTGTGGACGCTGTCGACCTTCACCGCCTTGGCCGCCACCATGGCCCGGACGCCGGGCACCATGTCGATGCGGAGGTCGTACCCGAGTTCCACCGCATCCACGCCGAGGCCGAGGATCTCCTCGATCATCGCCTCGCCGGTGGTGTGCCGGTAGGTGTTCCAGTGCGTGGAAACGGAAAAGTGCATCTGCTCGCGAACTCGTCTATCGTATAAAAAAGGAAGACTCCCCCGGAGGGGAGTCTGTGATGGAAACCATCAAGTGGATCAGCGCACGGGGCGCATACGGGCCCGCGCTTCCTTGCGGCGGCGGCGCTCGCTGGGTTTCTCGAAGTACCGGTGGGCGCGGATTTCGCGCATAATACCTTCCTTGTCCAACTTCTTCTTCAAGCGGCGCAAGGCGCGGTCAACGGATTCTCCTTTGCGAATTTTTACTTCCGTCACGATGTCTGATTCACTCTCCCTTCAAGGTTCGATCATCCCGGAGGATGGATTGAAAAACAAGGGGCGCACCCTAGAGAAACCGGCGAACGAAGTCAACCGGTTCGTGGCGCACGCCCCGGCGGATCAGGCGCGGCCCACGCTGATGTAGGTGAAGCCTTTTTCGCGGATCTTATTGGGGTCGAACTGGTTGCGACCGTCCACGATCACCGGGCACCGCATCGTCGCCTTCAGGGCGTCGAGGTCGATGTTCTTCACGTCCGGCCAATCGGTCAGGATCAGCAGCAGGTCGGCACCGTCCGCGGTTTCCAGCGGGGTCTTGAAATACTTCTCCTGCGGGAAGAGTTCGGCGAAGCGGCCTTCGGCCACCGGATCCCACAGGCGGACCTTCGCCCCGGCCTCGATCAACTGCGGCACGAAGTAGAGGGCAGGGGACTCGCGCACGTCGTCGGTGCCCGGCTTGAAGGCGAGGCCGATCACCGCCACCACCTTGTCCTGGATCACCCACAGCTCGCGCTGGATCTTCTGCATCACGTGTTCGCGCTGCGTCTTGTTGATCCGCTGCACTTCCTTGAGCAGTTCAAAGTTGTAGCCGAGCTGGTCGCCGATCTGCACGAAGGCATCGACGTCCTTCGGGAAGCAGGAACCGCCGTAGCCGACCCCGGCCTGAAGGAAACGCGGGCCGATGCGTTTGTCGAGGCCCATGCCGCGCGCCACCTGTTCAATGTCCGCGCCGGCGAGTTCGCAGATGCGGCTGACCGCGTTGACGAAGGAGATCTTCATGGCCAGGAACGAGTTGGAGGCGTGTTTGGTCAACTCCGCGCTGGCGATGTTCATCTCCAGGAACGAGCAGCCGGTCTTCTTGATGATCGGGTCGTAGATGTCGCGCAGCAGCTTGGCCGCGCGTTCGCTCTCCACGCCCACCACGATGCGGTCCGGATCGTTTGCGTCCTCGATCGCCGTGCCTTCCTTGAGGAATTCCGGGTTCGAGGCGACGTCAAACGGGATATCGGAGCGCAAGTACTTGGAGACCGTGCGCTTGAGCTGTTCGCCGGTGTTGACCGGGACCGTGCTCTTTTCCACCAGCAGGCGGTAGCTGGTCATGTGTTCGGCCACCTGGCGGCCAACCTGCTCGACATAGGACATGTTTGCCGCGCCGCGGTAGCCGGGCGGGGTGCCGACGGCAATGAAGATCGCCTCGGCGAACTCGGTACCTTCCTTGATCGAGGTGGTGAACTTCAGCCGGCCGGCCGCGACGTTGCGCCGGACCAGCTCTTCCAGGCCGATCTCGTAGATCGGCATTTCCATCCGGTGCAGCATGTCCACCTTGCGCTGGTCGTTGTCCACGCACAGGACATGATGGCCCCAATCCGAAAAACACGCGCCGGTCACCAGACCGACATAACCAGTTCCCACCACGGTAATGTTCATAGTTCGTCCTCGTTGTCCTAACCGATTAAAGGAGGACCATACTAGACGGGCAAACGGGTAATTGCAATAGTGCAAGCCGGTTGGGAGAGGGAAAGCATGAGTAAAAAGCCGGTTTGTGCCGTATTGGGAGCGAGTGGATTCCTTGGATCGGGGGCCTTGCCCGAACTCCGGGAGGCGTTTACCGTGGTCGGAACCTCGCTGCGACCCCGCGGGGAGGCCTTCCGCACCGTCGATCTGCGCGACCGGGACGCCCTGGCCCGTTTCCTGGACGAGGTGCAACCCGACGTCGTGGTCGCCCTGGCCGCCTACCGCGAACCCGATTTCTGCGAGGACCACCCGGAGGAAACCCGCCGCCTGAATACCCAGCCGATCGTCGCCCTGACCGAACTGCTCCCGGCCACGATCCCGCTCCTCTTCGTCAGCACCGACTATGTCTTCGACGGTAAGACCCCCCCGTATCGCCCCGACGCCCCCCGCCACCCGCTCAGCGAATACGGGAAATCCAAGGCCGAAGCCGAGGACGCCCTGCGCGGCCGTGATCGGGCCATCATCCTTCGCGTACCGCTTCTGATGGGATGGACCGATACCTTCGACCAGTCCGGCTTCTTCAGCCAACTCGTCGCCGACCTCCAAGCCACCGAACCCCGCCCGCTCGACGATGTCCTGAAGCGCTACCCGGTCTGGACCCGCGATGCCGGTATCGCCATGCGGCACCTCCTCACCGGAGGCCACACCGGCACCTTCCACTTCAGCACCACCCGGCCGCTGACCCGCTACCGCGCCGCCCTCGAAATGGCCCAGCTCATCGGCTGGCCCACCTCCCACCTCACCCCCAGCGCCACCGTCATCCCACGCCGTGCCACCCGCCCCGACAATGCCCATCTCGACATGAGCGATTGGCTGGCCCGCGGCTTCCCGCCGCCCACCGACTTCCGCGACGTCGCCCGCCGCTTCCTCCTCCACTTCGGGGTTCTCCCGGCCTCCGCCTAGGCCATTTCGCCCCCCCGGCCCCCCAATTTTTTTCATGGCCGGGACTGGCGATGAGCCACCCCTAACCTGCTGAAATCCGCGTTTTTGCGCCCATTTGCAAAGATTGGCCACGCCCTCCCGGCTTCTTGTAGAACGTTTTAGCACTTTACATCCTCCCGTTCGCCGGTACCTTGGAACGTCGATGGTCAGGTCGGATGGCTTGGCCGGTCAGTCAGGATGCGTTTCACGCAAAGGGCGCGAAGGGCATGGATCTCAGGGTAACAGGGTAGATCATGAAAACAAACGCACTCAGTGAGTTCAAGGTCTGGTCGGTGTTTATGGCTTTTGCCGTCTCGGCGATGGGCATCGAGGTGGCGGTGAAGGCGAACCGTCCGTCCGAATCGCTCTCGTCAGCCGGCAGCCCGGTCGCACCGGTCTGGCTGGAAACGGCTTCCGATCCCGTCCCCGTCGTTGCCGCAGGTCCGTCCTCCCTGCCGGAAACTCTGGTCGCCGAACTGCTGGTGGATTCGGTGGTTCAAATCGAATCGGGTGGCAACCCCCGCTCGGTGGGCCGCCATGGCGAACGGGGCCTGATGCAGATCAAACGCGAAACCTGGCGTGAGACCACAGCCCAGATTCTGGGCAAACCGGTCGGCTTCGACCGCGCCTTTGAGCCGGACTTGAACCGCCGGGTTGGCGCGGCCTACCTCGCCCGTTTGCACAGCTTCCTCCAGGCGAACAAGCATCGTTGGCAAGCCGATGAACGGGCTCTGCTGCTGGCCTGCTACAATGCCGGACCTAACCGCGTCGCGGAGGCCGGGTTCAACCTGCGCCGTCTACCGCGGTCAACCCAGGATTATATTGCCCGGGCCTCGGCCCTGCATGACCAGTACCTGCGCGATCATGCCATGCAGTTGGTGAAAGACAGCAGCCGCCGGGTGCTCCAGATCGTTCAGTTGCAACCCGGCCGCGATTCGTAATCCCGGCGAATCGGGCCTCGCCGGGCGCCCGGTCAACCCTGGGTGATCGCCGCAAAAGCTTGTTCCAGCCGCTGGATCAGGGTTTCGGCCGGCTCAAGGCCGATCGAGAACCGCAGCAGGTACCGGGACACCCCGCACTGTTCGGCCCAGTCCAGTTCGTCGTAGTGGGCGAGCATGGTGAACGGGCAGCACAGGCTGAATACCGTTCCGAGGTTGGGCCCCTTGCAGAAGGGCAGGGCATTGTAGAAGGGGGCGGTGGTGCGCGCGGCCTCGTTTAACACGATGGAGAACAATCCGCCGTACCCTCCATCCGTCAACCGGTACCGGTCGTAGATCTCGCGGGCCCGGTACGTTGGATAAAACACCGTTTTGACTTCTGGCCGCGCGGCCAGCCAGTCGCATACCTGCTCCGCCGTGCGGTTGATATGCTGCATGCGTTCGATGTAATCCTCGCTGTAGGTCTCCATCAGGGCGAGGTTCTCTCCCCACACCGTGTCCTCGTATTCCCCGCGCAGGGCGGAGAGCAGGGAGTCATGGATCGGGCTCTTCGGATTCAGCACGGCCGCGCCGCCCATGACATCACCCCGGCCGGTAAAGTACTTGGTCAGGCTGGTGACTACCAGGTCGGCTGCGGAAAGCAGGTTGACGTTGACCGCCCCGGCCAGTGTGTCGTCCACGATCAGCGGGAACTGTCCGTTGCGGGCATGTTGGGCGAGGATGGCCAGGTCCGGGCTGTTGAGCAGCGGGTTGGAGGGGAACTCGCAGAACACCGCGGCGATCCGGTCGATCACCGCCATTCGGCTCAGCATGCGCAGGTCCACCGCGTTCCCGAGCGGGAAAAACGCGGAGCGCGCCCCGAATTCCTGCAGGATCTTCAGGGTGTCCACATACGGGAACCCGAACTGGATGCAGGCGGCGTCCGGCCGCCGCGCCACCGCCATCCGGTGCAAGGTGTAGATCGCCGCCATGCCGGACTTGAACAGGAACACATGATCGGCAGGAACACCATACTGCGCGGCGAGGCGCGAACGAACCTGGTCGCGCACCACCGGGCGCGCCGTGTCGGTGCGGCCCGCCAGCAGGGCCTCGGCCTGGCGCGATGAGATGCCATCGCCGGAATGCCGCCAATACTTGAGCGCCGCCGCTTCCGCCGCCGCCGGGAAACAGACGACATGGACGCGACGCTCCGGCCAGAACTGCACCCGCGCCTCGAAGCCCGACCAGCGGGCGATCAGGCGCACGCACCGCGCCGCCGATGAGCGACTCGGGGCTGGCGATGAACCCCGCGTAGGGATCGGTGCGCATGCTGCCGTCGGCGTAGCGGTAGACGAACTGGGTGGTGGAGTACGGGGACGCCACGCTGGGCGGGGCCACGCGCAACGGCATCGGGTGCACCGGTGTCGCGTTGCCCGCAGGCGCGGCGGCGCCCGACTCGGCGGCCTGGGCGCGCACGCCGCCA
>CALBHI010000203.1 GCA_937894535.1 uncultured Verrucomicrobiota bacterium | reverse complement strand
GGATGACCATGGTGAAATTCATCGTACGTTCGGTGAACCCGAATCGCCGTAGCAGGCGTCCGATCAGCGGGAATACCCTCAGCCCGATCACCACCGCCAAGCCGAAAAACACCGCGGCCTTGATGAAAACCAGGGTGAGGTGCTTGATGTCCGTTGAGGCTGACTCGGCATAACCCGTGATGCCGGCGAAGACCACCAGCGCCAACGTATCGCAGGCCAAGGCCCCGGCCAGCATGACATTGGCTACCCGGGTCCCCAGCAATTTCAACTCCATCAAAGCCCGCGACTTGGTGGCCAGCGAGGTCACACCCATGGCCAGGCCGATGAACAATCCCGCCACCTTGTTGTAGCCATAGAACTCGGATACCAGCCAGTACCCGCAAACAAAGGGAATGACGAAACCGCCCGCCGCGGCCATGAGACCGGGCCACGAAGCCTTCATCATGTCGCGGTGATCCACCTCGATGCCGATGTAGAGCATCATGAGGAATACGCCCACCTCCGCCAGCAGGTCCAATCCCGCGCTTTCAGGAATCAACCCGAGCATCATCGGTCCGAACACGATGCCGGCCACCAATTCGCCCATCAGGGCCGGATAACCAAGCCGGTTCGAGACCGCCCCGCCCACCGCGGCGACCAGCAAGACGGACAATAAGGTTAATAGGCTGAATTCCATAAGGCTCGGGTTGTCGTTTCCGTTCTACCTGCCCATGCATGGTTTGGCAAACCTTCATCCGGGGACGAAACATTTTGCCGCAAGATGTCGCATCGCATCCCGGGATGGAGTACGTTGCCCCATGGACGAATCGAAGCGAACCATCCTGATCACCGGCGCAACCGGCTACATTGGCGGTCGGCTATTCCCCCGCTTGGCCGCAACCCACCCCATCCGTTGCATGGCCCGCGATCCCTCCCGCATCCGCCGTGCCGACAATCGGATGGAAGTGGTCGCTGCCGACATCCAGGATGAAGCCGCATTGACCAACGCCCTTGCCGGCATCCATACCGCCTATTACCTGATCCACTCCATGGGCTCTTCCGGCGACTTTGTGCAGGCCGATGCGGACGCGGCCCGCCGGTTCGGGCGGATCGCGAAAGCGTGTGGCGTTCGCCACATTATCTACCTGGGGGGACTTGGTTCGGACGCGGACGGTCTCTCCGCCCACCTGCGCAGCCGTCATGAGGTCGGTGATCTCTTGCGCGCCTCCGGCGTACCGGTGACCGAATTCCGTGCCTCGATCATCATCGGCTCCGGCAGTCTCTCGTTTGAAATGATCCGCGCCCTTGTCGAACGCCTGCCCTTCATGATCACCCCGCGCTGGGTGGATACCATGGCCCAACCGATCGCCATCCGCGATGTGCTGGACTACCTGATCGCCGCAGCCGATCGCGTTCCTGAAACATCCGCGATCTACGAGATTGGCGGTGCCGACCAGGTTTCCTACCGGGGGTTGATGGCGGCCTACGCGCACGAACGCGGACTGCCCCGGCGCATGGTGTCTGTACCGGTTCTTTCACCGCGGTTGTCCAGCTTGTGGCTCGGTCTGGTGACACCGCTGTATGCCCGGGTCGGACGGAAACTGGTCGATAGCCTGCGCCACCCCACCGTCTGCCGTGATGACGCCGCCCTGCGCGATTTCCCGGTGCGCCCCATCGGCCACGTCGAGGCAATCCGCGAAGCGTTACGCCACGAGGACCGCGATTGCGCCGAGACCCGGTGGTCCGATGCCGTGTCGTCCGGGACACCCGCGACCTGGGCAGGCATCCGGTTCGGCAACCGGCTGATCGATACCCGGCGTTGCTTTGTCCCGGTGCCACCAGAGCAGGCCTTCCGGCCGGTGCAGGAAATCGGCGGGGAAACCGGTTGGTATTTTGCCAACGGACTCTGGAAACTGCGCGCGGCGATCGACAGGCTTTTGGGCGGCCCCGGTTTGCGGCGCGGCCGTCGCCATCCGCACGAACTAGCCGTCGGCGAGCCGCTTGATTGCTGGCGCGTCGAGGATGTAAACCCGCCGCACCGCCTGTTGCTGCGTGCGGAAATGAAACTACCTGGCCGCGCGTGGCTGGAATTCCGCGTCGAGGGCGACGAACGCGGTTCAACCATCATTCAAACCGCCTCGTTTGATCCGGTCGGGCTCTCCGGCTTCCTGTACTGGTACGGCATCTACCCACTGCACGAGCTGGTGTTCGCGGGGATGTTACGATCGATCGCCCGCGCCGCCCAGATCCGATCCTAGCCGCGGTTGCGCGGATCAAACGTCGACACGCGCGCCAACTCCTCCATCAATTCACGTTCCCGGTGCGTCAAGTGTTTCGGCACCTGGATCATCACACGAACCACCAGATCACCCGGTTCGTGCCCATGCCCGCGCGGCAATCCCTTCCCGCGCAGCTTGAGGTGCGCACCGCTGGCCACTCCCGGGGGCAACTGAAGCGAGGCCACCTTGCCATCCAGCAGCGGCACGGGAACCTTGGTCCCCAGGGAGGCCTCCCATGGCGCGACCGGCACATCCGCGCTGAGGTCATGTCCCTGCACGGTAAAGACCGGGTGAGGATGGATGCGGATATGCAGGTACAGGTCGCCCGCCTCGCCCCCGTTCCGTCCCGCTCCACCCTGACCGGCCAGGCGGATGCGTGCCCCATCGGTCGTTCCGGCCGGGATGGTAACGTGGAACTTCTTCACCGATCCATCGGAGGCGCGCAAGGACACTTCACGGCGCATTCCGTGATAGACATCGTTCAGATCCAGCGACAGTTCGGCTTCCTGGTCCTCGCCATCCATCGGGAACGAACCTCCCCGCCGGCTAAATCCACCACCGCCACCAGCACCGCCAAAAAACGCCTCGAAGAAATCACTGAAATCGCCGCCGCCAAAGCCCGCGCCGCCCCGTCCGCCGCCGCCCGAACCCGGGGGCCATCCCGGCGGAGGACGGAAATCATCCCCGGCCTTCCAGTTCGCCCCGAAATTGTCGTACTGCTTGCGCTTGGCCGGATCACCAATGACTTCATAAGCCTCGGTGACTTCCTTGAACTTCTCTTCGGCCGCCTTGCCCTTGTTCAGATCCGGATGGTACGCACGGGCCAACTTGCGGTAGGCCTTCTTGATGTCCTCGTCCTTCGCGTTTCGCGCGACTCCGAGTATGGCGTAATAATCTTTGTACTTCATGATGACACTCCCGAGTTATCGGGGTGTATTGGACTCAAGCATAATACGAAGCGTTGAAGAAACACTCGCGGTGGATGCGGGTGATGTCCACCCCGCGCTGCTCCAGCAGGATGGTGACTTCATCGATCATCGCATCCAATCCGCACAGGTAGTAATCGCAATCGGCCGGGGTCTGCATGGCCTGCAACAGATCCGTCACCCGGCCATGGTGCGTGCCCGGAACCGCCTCGCGGGAAACCGCCATCGCCACCGGCGCCTGCTCCCGCAGCCAATCGGGGTCGATCAGGTCCGCCCCCTTGCGCACCCCGTACAGCAATGCCACCGGCTTGCGCTCCGGGTGGCTGCGCAACATGGCGAGGAACGGCGCGATTCCGGTTCCGGTGGCGATGAGCATGAAGGGCCGCTCCGCCGCATGTTCACCCGGCCGGAACCAGCCAAACGGCGGACTGACCCGGACCGCATCGCCGGGTTGCCGCTCGCGCAGGAACGAACTGACCACGCCGCCGGGCATGTGGCGGATGACGAACCGCACCGTATCATCGTGGATGCCGGAAGCGATGCTGTAGGGCCGCGATACGCGACCATCCGCGGCAAACAACGCCAGACAGTCACCCGGTGCGAACGCAAGGCCGTCGCGCGCAAACGCGATCTCAAAAACCTCGTCACCGAACCAGCGCACCCCGTGCACGGTCAACCACTCCTTGAAAACGGTCGTGTTCATACGAATCGCCCGATTATTTTGACTTCCCGAATCAAGTCCAATCCAAATTTTTGCTTTACCGCCGCAGCCATGCGGTCGGTGAGCTGTTTGACATCGGCCGCCGTCGCGCCCGGTTCGGTGATCACGATGTTGGCATGCCGCTCAAACGTGCGTGCCCCACCCACGCGCATGCTCCCGGCTCCTGCTTGCTCAAGATACCAGCCGGCAGCCTGACGCCGTTCCGCTTTCGAGGTTGGTTCGATGTTCTTGAAGAAACTCCCGGCGGTCGGGGTCGTACGCCAATCCGGGTGTTTTTCCGCGCGCAAGGCGAGGATCGATGCCCGCTGTTCCGCCAAGGCCGATCTTTCCGCCCTCACCAACCGGAATCGCGCACGGAGCAAGACCAAACCGAGCCGCTCAACCTCGGAACTCCGGTAGGAAAAGCCCAACGCTTCGGCCGGCCACACCGATCGCCGCCCTTCGGCATCCACAGCCTCGACATCGATCAGCACATCGCCCACTTGCCGTCCAAACGCCCCGGCATTTCCGACGATGGCCCCGCCCACCGTTCCCGGAATGCCCGAGCAGGTGACCAATCCGTCAAGCCCGGCCGCGACCGTGCTGGCCGCGAGGTGATCGAGCTCCGCACCGGCGCTGACCGACACCGTTTCGTCCGTGATGTCGATTTCCGCCCCCGGCGTTACAAAACGGACCACCACGTCGTCCAAACCGGCATCGCTGACCAACAAGTTGGATCCACCGCCGATCAGGCGCGGACGGATGCCGTGGTCGCGGAGTCGTTGCCATACGGATGCGAGTCCGTCGGCAGAGGAACAATCAATGGCGACCGGACACGGACCGCCGAGCCGGAAGGTGGTCCAGTGTGCGAGTGGATGGCGGACATGCACGATTCCGCCATCCTTGCCGATCTGTGCGAGCACAACGTGGTCCATGACCGGCCAACGGGTCATGGTTTAAGCACAGTGGCATCGCCTTCGTCAAACCGGGCGAGCAACCACAGGAAATCGGACAACCGGTTCAACCAGACCAGCAGGTGCGTGTTTTCAATCAAACCCTCGCGGTACAACCCGACCGCCTTGCGTTCGCAACGCCGGGCGATGGTGCGGGCATGGTCAATGGAGGCCGCGCAGAGTGTGCCCCCGGGAATGATGAATCCGCTGGGCATGCGGATGCGTGCCTCGAGGGCATCGCGCCTCACCTCCAACCGCGACAACCGCTCCGCATCAATCCGCTCACGGACCAATGCGAGATGGGTGCGCTCGGTCGCCAGTTCGGTCGCCACCACGAACAACTCGACCTGCACCCAGAACAGGGTCTCCGACACCTCGGTCCTGGTCGCCTGGGCCCGGGCCACGCCGAGCACACTGACCAGTTCATCAATATCGCCATACGCTTCGGTGCGTGGAGAATCCTTCGGAACCTCTTCGCCCGAAAAGAGAAAGGTCGTGCCCTTGTCGCCGACTTTGGTGGTGATGCTCATTCGTAGGACTCCGGTAATGGTGTGAAACGCTGCGCAACCTACCCGAATCAAGCGCCCATGCCAACCACCATAAACCATTGATCTTGTTTCCGGCGTTGGGTTAGGGTTTGCCGCCATGGAACAGATCACATCAACCCCGCGCCGCTACAACATCTGGACGGTTGGCTGCCAGATGAACGAAGCGGACTCCCGCCGGATGGCCCAGCAACTGGAGTTTGTCGGGTTCACCCCGGCTGCGACACCCGAGGAGGCGGACGTGGTGGTGCTGAACACCTGCGTGGTCCGTCAGCAGGCCGAAAACAAGGCCGTGGGTAAACTGGGGGCGATCCAGGCCATCAAGGCCGCCCGCCCGGACCTGGTCATCGGCCTGATGGGTTGTATGGTCGGCATGCGCGAGACGCCCGCCTTGCAGAAACGGTTCCCGTATGTCGATGTGTTCATGCCGCCGTCGGAAACCACCCCGATGCTCGACCACCTCGAACGGCTCGGTTGGCTGCAGGACCTGCGGATAACCGAGCAACGCCAGCGTTCGCTGCGCGATGCCATGCAGGACGAGGACCTTCCGCTGCCCACACCGGTCCGCGGTGAAACCTTTACCGCTCACGTGCCCGTCGTGCTCGGCTGTTCGCACGCCTGTACCTTCTGCGTCATCCCCTACCGTCGCGGCGCGGAACGCAGCCGGCCGCTGGCCGACATCCTGACCGAAACCCGCGGACTCGCCGCTCAGGGGATCCGCGAAGTGATGCTGCTCGGCCAGATCGTCGACCGCTATGGCATGGACTTCAAC
>CALBHI010000202.1 GCA_937894535.1 uncultured Verrucomicrobiota bacterium | reverse complement strand
CTCCGATGTCTGAATCGTACCCGACGAACCCGGGGAACGGGCCTTCACCGGCGAGGTGAAACCGCCCTGCTCGATCCAGGTTCCCTCAAGGCGGTACTGCGTATTCGCCTCGCTGATCTGGAAGTCGGTGAAGGTGCGGACGGTCGATGACGACGAGCGGTTGTTCGATGAACCGGAACCGGAACCCTGGCTGCGCGTCGTCGTGACATTGCGGCTGATTTCCTGGCCGGTCTGGTTGTCGGTCACGATGGTTTCCGTGCGGGTAATCACGGTATCACCTTCGTTCACCGTGGTCACGGTGACGCGTTCGGTGGTGGTGCCATTGTTGGTCGTGCGGGTCGTCGTATTCTGGGTGCCGGAGGACGAACCGCTGTTGTTGAAGTTGGTGCTGCCCGATCCCGAACCACTGCTTTCGATCTTCTCCGTGGTCTTGCCTTGAATATCACGGACGGAGACGGCGTGGAGGATGCCGACGAATTCGATGTCGCGGGCGGAGACGCCATCCTTGCCGGAGAAGCTGATCTGGCTCTGGACGAATTCCGCTCCGGCGGGAATCGTGCCATCCGGCAGGGCCAGCAGTCCGGGAGCGCCGACCGAACCGCGGTAAGTCGAACCCTGGTTGTCCACCACGGTGACACTGTTGCCGACCATCGAGATGGTGAGGGTCTGGATGTTGCCGCCGGATGTTTTCTCCACCGCTTTGCCGCCACTCAGTTCGCCGCGGTACACACCGGAAAAGTTCAGGGAGACACCGGCACCCTGCGAGGTGTTGAACGCGTTGGTACCTCCTCCACTGGACCAGTCACAACCGGCGTTGATCAGAAGTACCAGACCGGCGACCGAACCGGCCAACATTGCGGACGCAAACTTGTTCATTCAATTCTCCTCTGCGGATAAACGTCTAACTCGTAACACCATAAAAAAACCGACTTCCCGGCGTCAATGCCTATATCCGGGCAAATTACGGACCGGCCCATGGGTTTTGACCGGTCCGTAATCAACTCAAGGTTGGTTCAACAGCAACACCCGGTAGAAACGCATCAATGGAACGGGGCCGGGATCCACAACCGACTCGCTCGCGGTGGCGGCGGTTACCGGAGCGCCCAGATCATTCCATGGCTCACAGAACATCGTGTCGCAGTATTGGACTTGGTAGTCCTCACCCACGATGGCATCCCAGGTCACCGTATTCGCGTTTACCGTGAAGTTGACCAGGTTAAAGACCACGGCCACCCCGATGTTGGCCCCGGCATTGTAGGATCCTGGTCCGATCACGATCGGATTCACCACGCCGGACCCGGACACGACCTGGTATTGCCCCAGTGGCAGCAAGCCGAACATGTAGAGGCCATTGGCATCGCTCATCGTATTGGTCAGGGCAATATCGCTGTTCACGCCAAGCAGCGTCACCATTTCCCCACCCAGCAGGTTGGTGCCGATGATTTCTCCACCCTGTACGATGGCAAGATCATCGAGGTACCAACCGCCGGCAACGCCGGTTGCGTCGGATTCAAGGGTAAACCTGACGAACAAGTTTGATTCATTCCCCACACTGTTCAGGGGAACGATCACACGCCGCCAGGAACCCGTTGTGTTGAATGCGAAGTTGCGTTCAGGCAAGACCGTCAACGTTTGCTTGTCGGCCCCAGTGACCCGTGTGTTGACATCCGCCGGAGTACTGGGGCGGATCACATCCACGCGGACACGGTCATTGGCGTCCGCCAGATCAAGCCATTCGTGGAAGATCAGGAAGAAGCTGTTCGCATTGGTATCCGTGGCGGTTGTCGAGGGCAACGCCAGGCTGAACATGGGCGAATACAAGGCCATATTACCGTTGTTAGGATAGGGTCCACGCAAGTTGGTGCCGTAAACCCATCGTCCGCTCCGGGCGTAGGGAGGAGCGCCTTTCACGCCAAGGGATGTCGCATCAGGCCTGCCTAGTTCCCACGCATCGCGCGGATCGTCGGCTGGACCTTGGCCATCGTAGCGATGGTACCACATGTTAATCCAATCGGCGCTGTAGGCATCCACGCCGGTACGGTACATGACTCGGTTCGTATCAGGAGTCTCGAACGGAGGAAGCGTCTCGTTTCCTATGATCCACATTTGGTTCGTAAGCGATGTCTCTACGGGATGCCCCTGCCACATATACCCTTCACGGAAACCATGGATGCGCTCATTGTACGAGAGGACTTCCAAATCGGCCAAGGCCGGCCGGGGAATGCCATACCACGAGCTGAATTGTCCACCCCATGTTCCGATCGGTGTAAACGTGAACGGTATCGTTTCCGACGTGAAATACAATACATGGACCTTCGATGTGCCCAGATCAAAAACGCTATTCGTTAATGGCGTAACGAGGGCGTTGATACGCGGATCACGTCCAGCGGCTGGACCACCAATGGCATGCTCGACACCATCACTGACCAAATCCTTGTCGGTGTCGGAACCCGTAGGCAGTGTTCCCGTGCGACCACCGAACAGGAACAAGGTGGATGCTGCCGCGACACGAGGAGGCGGTTCATCCGCGAATGTGCTAGCGCCAAGAGGATCACCGCTGACCACGAAACGTGTCCCGGTGAGCGGGGCAACGCGCCCGTTCTGAGCGAATGCAATCGCGGCAAAGGCGCGCGGCGAAGGACCTCGACTCTGCTGCCCGCCCGGATCAACAACGATCCAACGACCGCCATCGGCCCCGGGAATGGCATAATTCACGAAGGTGTTGCGATAAATCCAGGTATCGTTGAAGTAATTCTCCCCATCGGTACCGCCAAAGATAACCAAGTCACGACGGTTTTCATGCGCGTAGTTGCCTGAACCACGATCGTAGAATGCGCGTCCCCAGAAGGCAATCGATGCGCCACCGCGCGGGGATGGACGTTGCGAGTCCTGAAACTCGGTAATCTCGTACCACCCACGGCCCTCGAAGGTGAAGTTGGTCGTTTCGGTCGTGTTACCTTGGTCGTCTGTTTCAATGACGATGTTTGTGGTCCTGACCGAGGGCTCATACGCCCATAGGTCATTCAACGGTCGATTAGAGGCATCGAAACCGCCGAACAACAGCATACGGCTGTTCACATCATCATAGGTAACCGCATGTCCCCATCGCGGCGAGGGAGCGATGTCCGTGGAAATCTTCGTCCAGCGAACCAGACGGGGCTTACGCATGTTGAAGTCCTCGAAATCATCCAGCTCGATATTCTCGGTATCGTCGCCATCGCCGAGATCATCAAGGCCCCCGCCGGTCCCGCGACCGAAAATGGGTTGTCCTTCATACGTATCGCCGAATACACGCAAGCCATCCATGCCACCGAACACGATGATGCGGTTACGGTTGTAGTCGTAGGACATGCTGAATGATTTACGCTGGCTGGGCACTTCGCCCTGTTCCACCTGGATGCGCGTCCCGCGTTGCCAGAGGGCCGGCAGTTTGTAACTCGGTTTGTGTGCAACCTTCAGACGCGAATTATTTTCCCGGAAAATAGCGAAGTCCGGTGCGCCGTTGGTTTTCACGAACACAAACCCGATCGCCGGTCCACGCCAATCCCCGTTCGCAAGGACTTCGTTTACGATCGTGGTTACATCGATTTCATAAATGCCCGTGTTGGTGGCAGTAATGGTGAAATCAAGGGGGGTAGACGCGAAGTATCCCAACCGTTGCAACACATCGTTGGCAGCGTCACCGAATCCGAAATTTAAAAACCTCGATTGGCGGTCAAACCCATCGAATTCCGCATACACCGTAAATACGGTCGTTGTATCGGCCGGCAGTTGCGTCAGGTCAATCTGTAGGAGCGCCTGAACGACTGAATCACATGGGAGTCTAAACGGGAATTCAGCAAATCGGACAATACTCGCTTTGTTCGAGCGATTATCGGCAAATTCTGTTGTGACAACAACCGTGCTTCCTGCATTCACCTCCGTATTTGTGAATGACTGAGTGCGTATGTCCGAATAATCACCAATTGGCACACGGTTCCCATCGGGATCTTCCGAGATCTCATCGAACACCTGATTGAAAACAAGTTCAGAGCCTCTGGATGGATTAACGACACCATCTTCCCGGATCGTAATTGATCGAGTAACCTCCGCCTGCCAGGTATCCGTGTCATCGTCCTGACGATTTCTCTCCGTGATTGGCCGTTGATCATCGGTTGATTTGTAATAAATGGAGATCATCGGTTCAGGAGGCAGGTATTCATGCCGGTCATTCCATCCACCCAGGATGTAGGTCAGATCGACACTGGACCGCTTGTACCCGTAATTCCACGGCCGGTTTTTTGGTTCTCCGAATTGAGAACCATCGCAATCCCACGGGACATCTTCGCAGGGGCAGGTCGTCAACTTGGTATTGGAATAACCCATCAGCAACACGGCGGAGTGCTCGCTGACGCCAGATTGGAGGCCGCTCAACGGGGCCGATCCGACCACCTGTGACAGTGCGCCGGGGTCTACCGTGGACATGGCGCTCTTGACCCAACGGTTCGAGTTGATCCAGTATTCCCAAATATCCGGGTACCGATCAACACCGTCACGGCCACCAATCACCACGAGTTTACGGTTATCCAGGAGGATTTGACCAACATCCTTGTGGTAACGTGATTTCACTTCGCCGGTGTCTTCCACCAGTACTTTTTTCTCGAAGCCGGGCACGTAGGTCATGGCGTGACCCCAACGAGGAGGAGGCAAGTCACCTTCTACGTCCGGCAACACCCGCAGCCAGCGTGACCGGGAATAGGAATCATTGGCCGGCAAGTACAATTGCCACAGATCGTTTTCGGCTTGATCGTAATGGTTTGTGGTGCGGGGTATGCCTTCCCATTCGACGGCGAAATGACTCATCGGGGTATTACTGGCCACCGTACCCCAATACCCGTCAGGTCCCATGTAAACATAGTTTTGAGCGCTCGCACCGGATACGATCACGGGTTGTCCGGTACCAAAGGCCTGGTACACGAATAATTCACGGCTTATGTTGGTGAACACGCCCAAACTGGTCCCGCGCGATACGGCTCCCAGAGCGACCCGGGTTTCCGCTCCGGTAAGCAAATCCATAATCTCCATCTGCTCGCGAGCATCGGTGATCACCGCCAACCGTCCGAGAAGCGACGGATCATCCGGGTGAGCCGTCAAGGCCGCGAGTTCAACGGCATTCGACCAGGTACACCCACCGCAATCGACAATCTCATACCGTCGCCGCAGCAAGGTTTCAACTTCGCCCACCTTACCCGGCAAACCGGAACCATCGACCAGGCCATCCGCATCAGAATCCTGCAGCAATGGATTGGTCATGAAGATCCGATTTTCCTCGCCATCCTCCAACCCATCCCCATCGGTATCCGGATTCCACGGGTGTGTATCCAGTTGGTTTTCGAGTTCATTCCAGGCGCCATCGAGGTCGAGATCTCCGAAGATGGACAGGGGGTAGTACCGGATCAGCTTACTATCATCCACATCAATCGGATCAACAGGATGCAATCCGCGCACGACTTCGACATTGTCCGGGATTCCGTCACCATCCGTATCCGCATTAAACGGATCGGTTGAGTAATCCCATACCGGATTACCGTATCGGAAAGGTTCGCCACGCGCAAATTGCCAACCCGGCGCCACATTTCCGTTCCAGTAAAAGTCAAACAGCGGGAAACTGTTGGGCGTATTGCCAAACAGGCCATCACGTACAAGGTATTCCTCGAGGTTGGTGAGTCCATCCTGATCATAGTCCTCATCGGCGTCTGTTGGATCGAGCGGGTTTAGCCGCTGATCAACCGGCCTCAGATTCCCGTACAGGTCCAGCACTTCAAATCCATCCGGCATACCATCTCCGTCGGTATCCCGGTTGTTTGGATTCGTGCCGAGCTCAATTTCCAACCCGTCAAAAAGACCATCGCCATCGGTATCCGGATTGGTCGGATTTGTACCATGCAGCAACACTTCATCCCCATCGGTCAACCCATCGGCATCGGTGTCCATCAACAACGGATTGGAGCCGACCAGATACTCGAGGTAGTTGGGCAGGCCATCGTTATCAAGATCGGTAAAAGCATCGGCGGCTGACGCGGGGTTTAGTCCGTAGAAGTACTCCCAGCCATCCGGCATGCCATCGCCATCGGAATCGCTATGCCCAGGATTGGTCCAGTCATTGGTGTCGGCAGCATTGTTGTACCCGAGGAACTCCCGGTGGTTGCTTAAGCCATCAAAATCAGGATCCTGGTCGTTTTCACCCGCGCCGATCGGATCTAGAATGCGCGTAACGTTACCAAGCGCATTGGTCATGAAGCGATAGGTGAATTCAAAACCATCCCACATGTCGTCGCCGTCCGTATCGATTACGGATGGATCGCTATCCGCAAAGATGGGTGACCCGGAAGGATGACCCTGGCTGATCGCCCGCGACGTCACGCTGGAGGAAATTCCAGACAGAACCGTCACGACCCGTTCTACGGAAGGTACGAGCGGGGCAGAGTGGGAAATCGATGTAGCTTCAAACCGATCACCGCGAACCGATGCCACAAACTGCGTTCCCGCACCGAAATTGGCGATACCGTCGAGGTACCGTCCCTTAAAGAGGAATCGAACCTCCGGAGTGAATTGTGGGGCGTTCGTCACCAACGTTGAACGGGCATACATCACATGGTTGCTGGTAAGAAGGAAGCCGTCGTATCCGATTTCATCGCCATCCAGCATCCCGTCGGCATCAGAGTCGGCATTAAACGGATTCAATACGATTCCGAAATTACGAAACAGTTCAAACTCCTGGAAGTTGTTCAATCCATCCACATCAGGATCATCAGAGCCTTTGAACAGGAATCGGTTTGTATAGCCGGCAATTTCAGTCGCATCACCTACCGTGTCGTAGTCCTCGTCGGATTGGCGAAGCGCAAACTGGATGTATGCAACGGCGCTCGTTGTAACGGTTATCTCACGCGTCACCGACTGACGGTAGCCATCCTTGAATACGGAAAGCCGATGCGTGCCGGGACGCAGGTTCGACAAGGTCATCGGGGTGAGGAAACTGGCGCCGACTTCAACATCATTGGATGCGATCATCAGACCATTCAGGATGATGGTTGCTCCCGTGATCACATTGCCAAACGTATCACGCGCATCAATCGCGATGGATGAATTCGCCACATTGATGGAGGATGCGCTAAATCCGATGTTTGTCCTTCCACCGAGCGGCACGGAAACATATTTCGGAGCGATCTTCTTGTTGTTAACCGGCACCAAACCCACCACATGCTCACCGGCCTGAACCTTGATCAACGCTGGTGTATTGGAACCAGTTGGAACACCGTTGAGGAAGATGGGATGGCTGATACCATCAAGCGATGCCACGTAAACGAAACCTTGCCCGCTGTTCGTGACTACATTGACAGACGTGAATTCACCTTCGCGCACAGACAGTAGCGGACGCGTCCAACGAGCATTGTTCGACGTCACGCCAACCGTGTGCTGGCCTGGCGAAAGAGCCGCAAAATAGTTGGGGGCAACCGGGTTGGTGACCCAGTCTGGACTGTTCAGCGGAATGTTGAAATTCGTCGCGGTGCGATACGAAATAAAGGAAGGTGTCGTGGTCGAGCCGTTCCAGACCACGGTCGGGCGACCATCCACGATAACGGGGAATCGATTGGTTCCCGCGCCGGTATGAGCTACGCCCAGGAAGGACCGTGACTCGCCAATTTCCAATTCAAAGTGGCAGTTGGTTTCCGATCCAGCGTTTAGCAGGCTGACCAACCCGGCAGGTCCTACATCGTTGACACTGAAGACGCCGGGATTCAGATGATTGCCAAAGGCATACGTCGGACTGAATAGCGGTCCATGATAGAACTCGGCGCGGAACGATGCCTCGTCAGCCTTGACATAGTAGGTACCCATGGGCAAGCCGTGGATCGTATAGGATCCATCCGAAGCGGTAACGGCTTGTGCAAATACCTTGCCGGGCGCCACGAGGCGATGTCCGTTCACCACATTCGTCACACCTCCACGCCCAATGGCACTTACCTCGGCACCGACGATGGGAGCACCATCGATGTTTCGAACCCAACCACGAATGGTTACGCCAGCGTAAACCGAGACATCATCAATGTACCAGCCGGCAAAATCATTGTTGATATTATTGGCGGTGAACAGGAAGCGAATCTGAACATTGGTGTCACCGGCATACGCACTAATATTCGCGGTGCGAATCGCCCATCCGCCGCTCAATCCGCTGACGGCAGTGCTTACAACCACCCAGTTGGTCTTCTGTGCACTGCGGGCTTGCACACTCGCAAAATCAGTGTTGGGTTCAAGCGCATAGAACTCCTTCCATTGCACGAACAAATTGGAAGCGGAGCTGGCATTCACGAGGGGGCTATCCAATGCAGCAATAATGGGTAAACCACCACTGTAGGTGGCATTTATATTGGTCGTCGAAGGATCGTTGGCAAACCGGTACGCGGTGTTGGTCGAACGGTCATTGATGAAGAAGATGCTGTTGGAGCGTGTTACCGGTTCCGCGGTGGAGAGGTGCCAGTAGTTCAACGGCAGGAAGGCGTTCGGGATGACCTTGGTCCAGTTGGTACGGGTGGTCGAGGTCGTCTCGAACGTTTCGACCAGCAGACGGCCGAGGTTGGTCACGGCGGCGGCGGGATTGTTGTAACCGAGTTGATAGACATCACCGTCGCTGAGGCCGTTGTTGTTGGTATCGGCCAGGCGTGGATTGGAGCCAATCGCCAGTTCAAACCCGTCATCAAGACCATCGCCGTCGCTATCGGCGCGGGCGGGATTGGTCTGGTGGATGTTCACCTCATCGCCATCGGAAAGGCCGTCGCCATCGCTGTCGGCGTTCAAGGGATCGGTGCCAATCTGGAATTCCTGCAGGTTGGTCAGGCCATCGCCATCGGGATCGGCACCAGGAACAGCCCCGGTAATGGACCCGAAATGGATAAACTCCCACCAGTCCGGCAATCCGTCGCCATCGGAATCGACCTGGTCGCACTCGATGCCCGACTGTTTCGGCGCGGCATACTGCATGACGGTATTGCCATCGGCGAAACCGGACGAATCCACGGCACGCACTCCGTAGCAGCGCAGTTGGTAATTGCTCATGCCGGTGACGGTAAACGACGTCACGTTGGTGACGGTGGCGATCAGGGTGCCGAAGACATCGGAGGTCGAGCACATCGGGATGTCAAAGCAGTTGTAGACCGACGTGCCGCGGTAGATACGGTACACGATCGAGGTCGAGAAATTGTCGATGGCGGGCTGCCAGGAAAGTACAACATTGTTGTTGGTGCCGCCGACGGCAGCCTGCAATCCCGCAAAACTCGGCGGGCTGATATCCAGCACCTGCTGGTATACCTGAACTTCCGGCAATCCCGTTTCGTTGTTCTCGAATACCACCGAAGGAACACCCTTGGAGCTGAGGGCGAAACCGAGGTTGGTCGAGGAACCGCGCAACCGGGCAATACCCGGGACATCACCGGCACCCCCTACCCCGGTCCACCCACCGGAGAAGGTGTGTTGTCGCATCAGGACGGAATTGGCATTGTTCGTGCCAGCCAGCCAGGCGACCACCACCCGGGGTGAGGGCTGGGCGGCGTACGCAATCTTGGGCGAGGCCGGGCGCGATACGCCACCGGTGGCCGCGCTGATACCGGGCACCACCGAGGACCCGCCCATATCAACCCATGAAGCACCGGTGCGGCGCAGCGCAAAAACCTGCGAATTGAGGTTCGTGCCGAACGGTGCCTGAAGCCACGTGAGGTACAAGTCACCACCAGGACCGGCAGCCAGGTCCGGCTGGTTGGCCAAGGCCGTGCCTTGATTGCCGAGGTTGACCCAGGTGGCCCCGTTGTACTGCCATACGTGCACCTGCAAGGAACTGGAATCCTGCCAGGCGACGACCGGATTGCCGGCACTGTTGATGGTCATCGCGGGATTGTTGGCATTGATGCCATTGCCGACACCGTTGGTCTGGCTGTTATCGAGACCAATCCAGGACGACCCGTTCCACTTGACGACAAACACCCGGGTGGTGCCGCCGCCGGTGCTCTGCCGCCACGCCACGACCGGCAGATTGTCGGTGCCGACACGCACGACCGGCTGGAGAGCCGGGCGCAGCGATTGGCCGCTGATGCCGAGGTTGCGGGCCGAGTCACCAAGTTCCGACCACTGGGAGCCATCCCATTTGCGCAGGTAGATGTTGGTGCCGCCATTACCGTAGTGTTCCCATGCGACGTAGATGCTGTTGCTGGGTCCGACGGCAACCGAAGGGCGACGGGAATCCTCGATCGACAAACTCACCCCGGTGTCGGAGGCGGAACGGCGAAGGCCGAACCATTGGTCGTCCAGGCGTTTCCATTCACCGATTTCCGAAAGATCACCGGCTTCACCAACCCAGCGCTTCACGTAGATCTGGCGGAAACCCGCGTCATCGAGGTCCGAGTAGGCGACAACCGGTTGGTCATCGTTGTCGAGGGCAATGGACGGGGAATCACCTTCGGTGCGTCCTTCGATACCAATACCCTGCTGGATGACCATGGCGAAGTTTTGC
>CALBHI010000201.1 GCA_937894535.1 uncultured Verrucomicrobiota bacterium | reverse complement strand
AAGGCCTGTGCGGCGGATTTGTGTCCGGCGGAAACGGCCGCGTCGCTGCGCCGGTTCGGTGCCGTGCGGTTTGCCGGGTGTGTCCGGCGTGCGGGTTATCCCCTGGTAACCACCCGTGACCCGTGGCACCTGTTGGAGAGCTTTTGCCAGGTAAACCGGACACGGGCCGGCAAGCGGTACAAGGATTGGTTGTTGGCCCGGGCCGCAGGGGTGGGGGATGGATGGACCGCCTGCGTGGAGAGCGGGGCTTCGCTGCTGATGCGCTCGGCGGTGCGGGAGTTCCTCCGCTGCGAACACGCTCCGTCGTTCATGGTTTCGCTCGACCAGCCCCTCGGAAACGGCTCGTTCTCGTTGGCCGATCTGTTGCCGGATCCGGCGGGTCGTCCGGATGGTTTGGATGAAGCGGAGGTGGAAGCCTTGGCCGCTCGCATGGCGGACCGCATGGCGTTGTCCTTGTCTAGGGCTGACCTCGCGCTCCTGTGGGCCCGCACCCATGGAATCTCGTTTGCCGATCCGCGGATCGCGAAGATGACCCGGCAGGGTAAGAGCATGCGGTATGAACGATTCCTGGAGGTGGTGGAAGGCGTGTCACGCAACCTGCGTGAGGAGTTGCCGCGGGAGGACGCCGGTGTGTTGCGGGAGGTGTTGATGAAAACGGTCATGAAGCTGGGTATGGTAGCCCGCGGGAAACTTTTTTCCGGAAAACCCGCCCTCTCGTTGCTTTAGGATAGTATGAACCCAACTCCCACGGAACATCACCGGCGGCAACTGGCGGCATGGCTGGCCGAACGTGCGCTGGATCGTCAACTAGCGGAACCCGCCGCGCCGGAAACGTCCGCATCCCCCCTGCGGTACGATGCGCCGCAAGGTTCGCCGCAGCCGGGCGAGATCTACCTCGCCCGCCCGTCCACGGAGGACTGGGGGCCGGTCTATGTGCTCGTGGTGGAGGCGGAGGCGTCCGGCATCCAGATCGTTCCGTTCGGGCGGTATGCCACGCCGGCCGTGCCGGGCGAGTGGCGCAGCGGCATGGAGGCCGCGCCGTTGCGGGTTCTATGCGGATGGAACAGCCGCGCCGTGGCGGTGGCGCGTCTGCTGCCCGGCGTGGTAAAGCGCATCGGTGCGAAGCCGTTGGCCGAAAACCGTCTCCTGTGCGAAGCCGTTGGCGCGGGCGTTCCTCCCCCCGCACACCTGGCGGAACGGCTCGGTCCGCCGCTGGTCCATCCCGCCGACCCGCGGTATGCGTATCTCGACGAAGAGCGCGAGCGGATCGATGCCCATCTCCCCGTCGTGCGCGAACAGGACCACTCCGCGGAGCCCACGCGCTGGTTGCTCGCCGCCGAGGGCCGGCCGCGCTACGGACGCCGCGACGGCGCGTGACATGCGGTCCATGATGTGTTGGGTGCAATCACGGATGCGGTGGGTTTGCCGGCAGCGGGATCACCGTTTGCATCAGCGAGATGGCGTTATCGGTTCCGCGTTCGCCCCAGCGGGTGCGGTGGATCAGGATGCCGCCGGAGGCGTGGATCAGCGTTCCTGTCGTTGCGGTCGGGTCCAGTGCGGCGAGACCCTCCTGGTCCAGCATTACCAGTTCGCCGGGGCCCAAGGCATACAGGTAATACAGGTGATGGTATCCGACATGAAACAGGTTGTGGTAGATGTCGCCGGCCAACGGCGTCGGCCACGGCGGTGTAAAGCTCAGCATCGTCCAGTTGATGTACACCGGCGTGCGCAATACGCCGCGGCTCTGCTCGGCCGGGGACAGGAACTCCCGGATGACCTCCGCGCGGTAGAAGCGCGAGGCAAACCGCAGGGACTCGGTCATCCGGCTGTAGGAATGGATGGGTAGGAACTCCAACGCGAGCAGCGCGACCGCCGCGGCCAGCGCAACCTTTCGTCGTCCTAACCGTTCCACGGCAGGGATGATCAGGAACGCGGTGAGTGGTCCGAGGAAGGCCAGGTAGCGCACCTGCCTCAGATCGATGAAGTGCATGGCCACGAGCAGGATCAGCCACATGCGCGCCGCGAGGCGCTGGTCGGGGGCGCCGCGCAGGCTGAGCCAGAGTCCGGCGGGAACGAGCAGCACGGCGGTGATGCCGAAGGCCGGAAGGTTGCGCAAGTAGACCCACCATGGCTCGGAGCGAGACTGGTCGTGCGCGGGACCCGAGAGGTAGTGCAGTTGCTCGAAGGCGCGCTGCCACCAGGGGGCATTCGGAAACACCTCGCCGAGGCAGGCGCATAACACCAGCCAGGTGATGGCACCGCTGGCCATCGCGGCGAGGGCGAGTCCGGCGAATGGACGCCACGCCGTTCGGTCGCGCAACCGCGGTAGGAACGCGAGCAGGAGGGCGATCCAGAAGATCCCGTAGAGGTGTTTGGTCAGGGCGGCGGCAGCGCCGAGGGCCACGAGTGTCCACCAACGCGACAACGTGCCGCGTTCGCACCAGTTTCCCGTTGCAACCACCATGGCCAGCAGAAGAACGCCGGGAAAGAGGTCGTGGCTCACGAAGGGCATATAGGAAAAAACGATGTAGGTCGGCACCGCGGCAATAAAGGCGAACAGGCTGGCCGGCGTTCGACCGAACCGTCGCGTCAGGAGGGCGTAACTGCCGAAAAGGAACAGCCCGTGAACCAACGCCATGATGGCGTGGTGCGGACGGAACTCCAGCGGATGCAGGGCGAAGGCCTGGCGGATCCATTCCGCCGGCGTCAGCAGCAGGCCGACCAGCGGCCCGCGGGTGGCGGTGAATCCATCGATCTGTCCGGTGAAGTACCGCGCGTTGAGGATCGAATCGAGCCCGTCGTAGTATTCGAGGCGTACGAGCATCACCGTCGCAAGGAACCACGCGAGCAGGGCACCGCCGACCAGCCACTCCATCTGGCGTAACGGGGAACTCCGGCATGTCGTGTGGTTCGGCATCGGCGAGGAGACACCTTAGGGACGCAAGGTGATTTCTTCCATTCATTTTCGCGAAGGTCCGGGGTAGAGTGACCGCCATGGCGGAAGAGCAGACGAAGCATAACGGTAGCGGCGCCCGGCATCGCTGGCTCGCCGCATCGGTCGTCGCCCTTGCCTTCTTCGCCTACGGCAACAGCTA
>CALBHI010000200.1 GCA_937894535.1 uncultured Verrucomicrobiota bacterium | reverse complement strand
GATCCAGGTGGATGCCGACCGGTTCGAGGAGCACACCCGCAATTTCTATCAGCCTGATTGGACCTTGCTTCCGGCGCGCATGATCTACCCGCCCATCCCGCGCCCCGTGCCGAAGCCCGCCAACCTCGACGACATGGTCCGGGTGGCCCGTGCACTCGCCCGGGACATGCCGTTTGTGCGGGTCGACGTGTACGATGTCGGCGGACGCGTGGTGTTCGGCGAAATGTCGTTCTATCCGGAGCGGGGGATGGGGCCTTTTGACGATCCCGCATTCAACCGCGAAGTGGGTTCGTGGATCGACCTGCCGGAACCCCACCCGGATCACGGTTGGTGGTCGCGGCAGCGGGCGGTGTGGGGTTGATGATGGACCGTCGCCGGTCAGCCGGACGTGCGGCCGAAGCGTCGCTTGAGCACCGCCGGGACCTGGCGCGCCATGCGTGCGAGGCGGGGCAACTGCAAGCGGTCCGCCATGGTCATGGTATCGGCCAGGTTGGTGGCGCGGAGGTCCTCGATCAGCGACGAGCGGTCGAGCCACTCCTGCTGGACGAAGAAGGTGTAATGCAGCGCGATCTGGCGGCAGTCGAGCACGTTGACCTGGCGGTTGTCCGCGATCCATTGGCACCAGCCCGGTTCGTCATTCCAGGGGATGCCGCCCATGCGCTGCCAGTGGCGGTAGTCGTAGCCGATGCAGCCGATGCTGAAATACTTGTCGAAGAGATGGTAGGAGTCCGTGTCGCCCAGTCGGCGGCGCTGCTCCCCGTTGGCGCGTTTCAGGTCGAGGAAGGCGCGGGAGGCCCATTCGCCCACCGCGGGGCTGCGCCAGGTCAGGCCGGTCGGCTCGATCGACGGTTCGCCGCCGAAGCGCCGGCGATGCTCCTCGAGCAGTTCCGGATAAAACCGCGTCAGCAGGACATGGAGGCCGTAGGCATTGTTGGGCAGCAGCGGCGTGATCAGGGCGAGGTCGTCCCGTTCCCGGTGGGCTTCGTAGGCTTCGACCATCATCCGTGCCCAGCCGTCGGGCACGAACACGTCCTCGTCGGTCTTGGCGTAGAAGCAGCCGGGATACTTCTCGATGCACCGGTTCTGCATGTCGGAAATGCCTTTGGGGCGCGTTCCGTCGCCAATGATCTTGTCGCAGGCGACCTGCGGATGCCGCTCGATCCAGGCGTCGATGTACCGCATGTGTTGCGGGGTGACGGCATTCAGCAGGAAGACAACACGGTCGAATACCTCGAAGCTGCCGCCCCGCTCGTGCAGCAACAGATTCATGTCCACGCAGTCGCGCCGGTCCTTGGTCAGGATCATCAGGATCTTCTTCATGGCCCCGAAGCTAGCGGAGCGGGAGATGATTGGCAACACGTGAAGGATTAAGCATGGTTATCCGGGAGCATGCGCCCCGGCAAAGAAAAAGGAAAAGCATCATGAGTTTTGCACACGCATTCAAGGGAAAGAGCGTTCTGGTTACCGGACACACCGGCTTCAAGGGTTCGTGGTTGACCGCCTGGCTGCATCACCTGGGCGCTGAGGTGCACGGTCTGGCCCTGCCTCCGGAAAACGACCAGTGGCTGTTCCGTCAGGCCCGCCTTGATGGCATCTGCCGCCATGTCGAGGGTGATATCCGCGACCCCGCGGTGGTGCGCAAGGTCATGCGCGAGGTCCAGCCCGACGTCGTCCTGCATTTGGCCGCCCAGGCCATCGTGCGCGCCTCCTACAAGGACCCGGTGGGCACCGCGGCGACCAACATCATGGGCACCGTCCATGTGCTGGAGGCGATCCGCGAACTGGGCAAGCCCTGCGTGGCGGTGATGGTGACCAGCGACAAGTGTTACGAAAACCGTGAGTGGCACTTCGCCTACCGCGAAAACGATCCGATGGGCGGCCACGATGTCTACAGCATGTCCAAGGGTGCGGCGGAGTTGGTGGTCTCCTCGTACCGCCGTTCGTTTTTTCCGCCCGCCGGTCCGGTGGCGGTGGCCAGTGCGCGGGCCGGCAACGTGATCGGCCCGGGCGACTGGGCGGCCGACCGGATCGTGCCCGATGCCATGCGTACCCTGTTGCGCGGCGATACCCTGGTCGTGCGCAACCCCGGGGCGATCCGTCCGTGGCAGCACGTGCTGGAGCCGCTGTCCGGCTACCTCTGGTTGGCCGCGAAGATGATGCAGCCGCAGTCCGACTGGGTCCGCGACGGATGGAACTTCGGTCCAGGTCTCGATGCCGCCCGCAACGTCGGCGAACTGGCCGACACCATGGTAAAGATCCTCGGCAAGGGCAAATGGGAAAAGGATCCGAATGCGAACCATCCCCACGAAGCGCATTTCCTCCGGCTCAGCATCGAAAAGGCCGCCAACCTGCTCGGTTGGCAACCCGCGTGGAACTTCGCCGAGACCATGCAGCGCACCGTGGGCGGCTATCAGCAACTCGTCGCCGCCGCCGGGAACCCCGAAGCCCAACGCACCTTCCTCGTGTCGCAGATCAGCGATTATACCGATTCCGCCCGCCGCCTCGGCAACACCTGGGCAGGATGATCCTGCAAACTACGAAAAACGCGAAAGGCGCGAAAATGGCTGAAATTGTGTTAAAGGACGAAAGCTACAGGATAACCGGAGCTTGTTTCGAGGTGTACAAAGAAAAGGGTGCAGGTTTTCTCGAGGCAGTATTTCAGGAATGTCTGGCCATGGAGTTCCATGCCGCAGGAATTCCGTTCGTTGAAAAGCCATGCTTGAACCTTGCTTATAAAGGCCGCCCCTTGAAGTCTACGTATCAGCCAGACTTCGTGTGTTACGGCAAGATCATCGTCGAAATCAAGGCCGTCAGTGTGCTGAACGATGAAAACCGCGCGCAGATTATCAACTACTTGAAGGCTTCAGGTTTGCCTCTAGGCATTCTGGTTAATTTTGGACACTATCCCAGGGTGGAAATCGAGCGATTCGTCAACCGACCCGGTGGTCGGCTTGCCATGTGTGGTGACTGATCATTTCGCGTTTTTTGTGTGTTTCGTAGTTAACAAGGGAGCAATAGTATGACGTTGGAAATCAAAGACATTCCGGTGGTGTTGTTGGCGGGGGGGCGGGGGACGCGGTTGATGGAGGAGACGCAGGTGGTGCCGAAGCCGATGGTGACCGTCGGCGGCAAGCCGATCCTGTGGCACATCATGATGACCTACAGCCACTACGGCTTCCGCAAATTCATCGTCTGCCTCGGCTACAAAGGCTATGTGATCAAGGACTATTTCCTGAGCCTGCTCAAGCACACCTCCAGTGTGCGGGTGAAGAGCCGGACCGGTGAATTCGTGTACGACGGTGAAAAAACGCCCGACTGGGAAATCTCGCTGGTCGAGACCGGCGAGAACAGCCTGACCGGGACCCGGGTCAAGCAGGTGGCATCGTACATCGATGCGCCGCACTTCTGCCTGACCTACGGCGATGGCGTCTGCGATGTGGCGATGGACCGCCAGTGGGACTTCCATCTGAAGCACGGCAAGCTGGGCACGGTGACCGCCGTGCATCCGCCGTCGCGCTTCGGCATGATCGAGATCAGTCCCGACCATACCGTGAAGTCGTTCCAGGAAAAGGAGCCGCTCCATCATGACTTCATCAACGGCGGTTACTTCCTGTTCCGCCGCGAATTCCTTGATCGCCTGCCTGAGGACAGCAACTACAGCCTCGAATCGGCGCCGCTGACCCAGCTCGCCCGCGACGGCCAGTTGGCCGCCTACAAGCACGACGGTTTCTGGCAGTGCATGGACACCCTGCGCGACCGCGAAAACTTGGAAAAGATCTACGAAAGCGGCAAGGCCCCCTGGGTGCGCTGGTAGCGTGATGGAAGCAGGAACTACGAAATACGCGAAATACTCGAAAAGGGAATGAATCCATCACGGAATTACAGGCGCGACCGCCAAGATACCTCGCACCTGCAGCACTCATTTCGCTTGTTTCGGGTGTTTCGTAGTTCTTCTAACCAAAGACGATCATGATGATTGTTGTTACAGGGTCGGAAGGGTTTCTGGGTCGGCGGGTGGTGGACCGGCTGGCTGCGGCGGGCGATTTGGTGGTCGCGGTGGACCGGCTGTTCCATTCGGGGCCGGTGCGTGACCGGGTGGTACATCACCAGTCGGACCTCGAGGATCCGGCGTTGCTGTTGCCGCCCGGAACGCATCCGAATACCCCCTTCGTTCTGATTCATCTCGCCTGGGATATGCGCCGCTACCAGGGCTATGGCATCCAGGCCGGACAGGTTCGGCAGTTCGCAAACCTGCTCGACTTCTGGGGGCAGCACGGTCTGCAACGGGCGGTGGTGATGGGGTCGGCGGAAGAGTATGGCGGCAGCGCCGGCATCCTGTCCGAAACCAGCCCACCCCGGTTTCCGCTCTCGCCCTATGGATGGGCCAAGCGCGCCGCGCGCGACCTCGCCGTCTCGTGGTGCGAACGGACCGGCCGCCCCGTTACCTGGCTGCGGCCGTTCATCATGTACGGCCCCGGCCAGAAAGGGGATATGGTGATCCCATTCGCTATCGAGTCGGCCCAGTTGCGCCGCACGGCGGAAATGACCGACGGACTCCAGCAGCGGGACTTCGTCTATATTGACGATGTGGCCGACGCGGTGGCGCTCGCCGCGTTGCGCGAGGTCGGTGGTTGGAGCGAATTCAACCTGGGTCGGGGCGAGGGCGTCCGCGTGGCCGACATGGTCCGCGCCATCGCCGCCCACTTCCGCGCCGACGACTGTTTCCACCTCGGTGCCCGGCCGCGCCGGCCCAACGAACCCGATGTGCAGGTCGCGGACTGCACGAAGGCCAGGACCTTGCTTGGCTGGAAAGCCGACGTCAGTTGGCAAAACGGCCTTGAACGAACACTTTCCGGAATGAGTTGACTGAACTACGGAAAACGCGGAAGACACGGAATAAAATAAACTACGAAACACACGAAATTCACGAAAGAGCTAGGCTTTCCTTTTCCGCGTTATTCCGCGCCTTCTGTAGTTAGAATCTCTTCATGTCGTTTGTTTCGCGTATTTCGCAGTCAACATTATGAAACAACCTGACATCATCTTGGGCGCCGGCTTGTCCGGTCTGGGCGCAGCACGGCATCTACCCGGCTCCGTGGTATACGAGGCCAAGGATCATCCGGGCGGGCATGTGTACTCCCACCTCCAGGGCGGGATCCACTACGACGAAGGCGCCCATATCTGCCATGCCAAGGACGAGGACTGGAAGCGCGCGCTGTTTGCCAGCGCCGGCGACGTGGTCCACATGACCCAGAGCCAGGTGTCGAACTGGTGGCACGGCCGCTGGGTGACCTACCCGGTGCAGAACCACCTGCGCGACCTTCCCGCCGACCTGCGCATCCGCGCCCTGACCGAGATCGTTGCGGCGCAGATGAAGACGCCGGAACGCCCGCCCGCGCACTACGAGGAATGGTGCCGCAACCAGTACGGCGATTTCCTGACCGAGCGGTTCTACAAGGAGTATACCGACAAGTATTGGCGCACCCCGATGGCGGAGATGGACACCGACTGGCTGTCCGGTCGGTTGTTGCCTTCGCAGTTCGAGCGCATCATCCATGGCGCGATCGCGCCGCTGGATGAAAAGCAATCGGTCTTCTCGTCGTTCTACTACCCAGCCCGCGGCGGCTTCTTCTCGTTTTTTGCAAAGATGTATGACGGCGTGGATGTTCGGTCGGGGTACAGGGTGTCCGGGGTCCGGCTCCGCAATAAGACCATCACCTTCGCCAACGGGGAGCAAGTGGCCTATGACCGGTGCATCAGCACGATCCCCTTGAACGACCTGGTCCGCGCCATCGACGAGGTGCCGGATGCGATCCGCCGCGATGCCGAAACGCTCCGGCACACGCAGCTGATCGGGGTCAACGTAGTGGTTGGCAAGCCGAACCTCGTCCCGTATCACTGGTTTTATGTCTACGATCCGGACATGGAGATTTCCCGGGTCAAGGTGTTGAGCAACATCATTCCGGAAACGCTGCCGGCGGGAACCACCGTGTTGCAGACCGAGATTTTCCGCCGGGATGACGAGACCTTCGATGTGGAAACGCTGAAGCGCAAAGCCGTGCAGGAATTGGCCCGCATGCTCGGCTTCGATCCGGATGCCGATGTGCAGGCGGTACACCATGTGGTCGTATCCCATGCCTACACCATTCCGACGCTCGGGCGGCAAGCCGCGGTTGACCGCATCGCCGGCTGGCTGGAAGGGCAGGGCATCGTCACCGCCGGCCTGTACGGCCGCTGGAAATACGTCTGGTCCGACCAGGCGTATGTGTCAGGGAAAGAAGCGGCGGAAAAATTAAACGGTGGAAGTCGCTGACGGTCGCGGAAGGGAATAACTACGAAACAAGCGCAATATACGAAAAGGGTTATCCTCTTGCCACCTCGAGACGTTTCATCCTTGGCCCCCTTTCGTGTCGTTCGTGTGTTTCGTAGTTTATTCATGTGGATCTGCATGGGTTGCCGCGGGGACAACTTGTGGTCCGACGCCGGTTTCAGCATACTGACATCATGAACAAGGTCAGGGAAACGCGGGAACAGTGGGATGATGTGCCGGCCAAGGTGGTGGGGCGGAGACATAACTCGCGCGGCGGATGGAAGCATGCCGATGTATTGCAACGCCGCATCAACGAAGGCATGCAGGGAAAGACGCGTTGGCCCAAGGGCGTGTTTCGTTTTGAGTCGTTTGAAGAGGCGGATGCATGGTGGATTCAGAACATTCATTTTCTGACGAAGTAACGCGCGTCCCGACCAGGGACGACTTGATCAGGGTGTGTGCCGCCCTGAATGCGCGAGGTTGTCGCTACATTGTGGTCGGAGGTGCCGCGATCATCGAGGCCGGGCTGTTGCGGACCACCCACGATGTCGACCTGTTGGTGGATTCCAGTCCGGACAATGTTCGCGCCGTATGTGAGGCGTTGGAAATCCTGCCCGAAAAAGCAGCCAGCGAGGTGCTTCCGGAAGATGTACAGAATTATGTCGTCGTCCGCATCAACGATGAGTTTACCATTGATTTGATGGGTTCGGCCTGTGGATTGGATTACCTGGCGGCTCTGCCCATGGTGAACAATAAGGATGTCGATGGCGTATCCATCCCCTTCGCCTCGCCGCAGCTCCTGTGGAAGACCAAGCAGACGTACCGCGAGAAGGATGCTCTCGATAGGTCCTTCCTCCGCAAGTGGTTTGCCGATCACGGCATGGAACCTCCGGCTTAGTTCTGTTGCGGTGGAGGCAGCAATGGACGATGGGCAAAAAACAATAGACGATAGGCCATAGACGATCGGCATAAAACGATGGGTAATGCGATTAAGACGTTTCGTGATATGCCGGTGTATAAGGATGCGTTCACACTTCAGCAGGAGATCTTTCGCATAAGCAAGGCCTGGCCACGGGAGGAGATGTATTCCTTGACCGACCAAATCCGCCGCTCCTCAAGATCAATCGGGGCCAACATGGCCGAGGCCTGGTCCAAGCGTCGTTATGAGGCCCACTTTGTCAGCAAACTGACCGATGCGGATGCCGAATTGCAAGAAACACGTCATTGGTTGGACACTGCCAAAACGTGCGAATATCTGAATCATCATTCCCATACTGTTCTCGTCGATGAAGCTGAATCCATCGGGAGGCAACTCGGTGCCATCCTGCGTGATGCGAAAAGCTTTTGTATCTAATCGCCTATCGACCATTGTCTATTGCCTATTTGCGTTCGCCCATTGCCCATCGATCCATGTCCCCCGACATCACGATCCTCTGTCCTGATATGCGTTCGCCTTCGCTCGGCGCGGCGGTGCGTTTGCGGGAACTGCTGGCGCCGTGGTCGGTGGAGCTGGTCGGTCCCGACTTCGGCGGCGGGATCTGTTCGATGTACCGTCAAGCGGGGCCGTTCACGGTGGTGCCAACCCGAAAACTTTACCGTTGGCCGGATTTTTTGTGGGAGTCGCGCAAACTTGAGCAGGCCGTACGGGGCCGGGTGGTGATCGCGGTCAAGGCCTACATGAGCACGGTGTCCGTGGCCTTGCGGCTCCAGCGACGCGGGGTCGCCAAGGCCGTGGCCTTTCTCGACGAGTGGGACGGGTCGGCGCTCGCGGGGCTTTCCGCGGGCCAGCGGGTGGGGCGCTTCCTGCGACAGGCGCATCTGCCGCTGGAGGATTCGTATTATCCCTTCGTGGAGCGCCAACTGGCCGAAACCTCGCTGGTGCTTTCCACGACGCGGGCCCTGAAGGAACGTTTCGGCGGCGAAGTGATCGCCATGGGTGTTGATACGCGGCGGTTTTGTCCGCAACCGACGGACCAGGTGGAGCGGCTGCGGAGCGAACTGGGGTTGTCCGGCAAGAAAGTCATTGTGTTCGGCGGCGTGGTGCGGCCCCACAAGGGAGTCGAGGATATCCTGGAGGCCATTGCGCAATGCGGGCGCATGGATGTGGTGCTGGTGGTGGCGGGGCCAGTCACCGACCATATTGAGGTGCTGCGTGCCCAGCCGCGTTACCGGTCGTTGCTGGTCGTCGCCGGCGCACCCCTTTCGAACGATCCAACCGGCATCAACCGCGCGGTCAGCGAGCGGTTGCCGTTGTACCTGGACCTGGCCGATGTGATGATGCTCCCGCTGCAGGATACACCCTTGGCGCAATCGCAAATGCCCATCAAGGTTTTCGAGGCCATGGCCATGGGCAAGCCGGTGATCGCCACTTCGGTGGCCGATCTTCCGCGGGTGCTGGATGGCTGTGGTATCCTGACTCC
>CALBHI010000199.1 GCA_937894535.1 uncultured Verrucomicrobiota bacterium | reverse complement strand
CTCACCTTCTACCAGGCGCGATGCACCGGTATCGACACCACCACCAAACTCGCCACCTTCGAAGGCCAGTTCGACGGCGAGACCTTCATCCTCAGCTACAACATCCTCGTTATCGCCGTCGGCGCCGAAAGCAAGACCTTCAACATCCCCGGCGTGCGCGAACACGCCCTTTTCCTGAAGGAGCTGGCCGATGCCCGGGCGATCCGCCAGCGCGTGATCGAATGTTTCGAACGTGCCTACAACCCGCTGGCCGGCGAGGACCGCGACCGGTTGCTCCACTTCGTCGTCGTTGGTGGCGGCCCCACCGGCGTCGAGTTTGCCGCCGAGTTGCACGACTTCCTCGAGGACGACCTCATCAAGGCCTTCCCCGATCTCGTGCCCGCCGCCCGCATCACCCTCGTCGAGGCCTCCGCCGGCATCCTGAACATGTTCGACCGGAAACTCAGCGACTACGCCCTTAAACGCTTTGCGCGCGCGAAGATCGAGGTCCGAACCGGCGCGATGGTCAAGGAGGTCACCGCCCGCGGTGTCGTACTCGCCGAGGGCACCGAACTCCCCGCCGGCCTCGTTGTCTGGAGCACCGGCATCGGCGCCACCCCGCTCGTCGCCGCCCTGCCGTTTCCCAAGGCTCGCGGCCAACGCCTCGTCACCGACGACACCTTCGCCGTTGATCCCGCCCGATCCATCTACGCCATCGGCGACTGTGCCACCCGCTCCGGCGATGAACTCCCCGCCACCGCGCAGGTCGCCCAGCAGGAAGGCGAATACCTCGCCCGCCAGCTCAACGCCATCGCCCGCGGCAAACCCGGCCGTGCCTTCAACTACCGCCACATGGGCATGCTCGCCTACATCGGCGACCGCCGCGCCCTCGCCGACACCGGTTACCTCAAGGGCCACGGCTTCGCCACCTGGATCTTCTGGCGCTCCGCCTACCTCACCAAACTCGTCAGCTTCAAAAACAAGATCCTCGTCCTGTTCGATTGGATGAAGACCTGGATCTTCGGCCGCGACATCAGCCGCTTCTGATCGCGGTGCGCCGCCTTAAGGCGCGATGCCGACCCGGAGCGTGCCGGTCAACGGCAACGGGATAACAACCTGCTGGGTGATGATGCCCGACGGGAACGTCCCGTTGGCCACCGGCGCGTACTCCAGCCACGGGCCCTGCGGTTGAAGGGTGGTTGCCCAGCCAATCCGGTAAGGCGCGCCGAAGACTGCGTTCCAGGTTAGCGTCGCGGTGTTTCCGGTGATGGAAAGGCCCGTCACCACCAGCCGCTCCCCCGCATCACCCGGTGCTGTCCGGCCGAACCACTCGTCGCGGTTGGAGACGCCGTCGCCATCCAGGTCGCCAGCCGCACCGTGCAGACCGTCGGCCCGGCGCGGGTCCAGGCCGTGCGCGACCTCCCACGCATCCGGCAAGCCATCGCCGTCCTGATCCGGGTCCGCCGCATCACTGATGCCATCGCCGTCGCGATCGCCGGGCGTCACATTGACATACTCGGCATTTCCCAGCAGGTGTGTGTCGCCATTGCCGGCCGGCACCTGCGCCGAGGTGATGAGCGCGCCGCCGTCGCTGTTGCCATACGGCGCGGCGGCGATGAACAGCGGCCCGGTAAACCCCGCCCCGAACAACACCCCCGCATCAAGCACCCCCTCCAGCCATCCGCCGTTCTGGTAGTAGGTAGCCGCCCGCGCCAGAAACAGGTTTGTGATCATCTGGTTTGCCGCATTAAACCACCCGGCAAACCCGTTGTCGTTTTCGTCGGCGAGGAACGCGGCATAACGTCCGACCGTGCCGCCCTTGGCCCACGGTGCGTTGACTGCGGACGCGGGATTGGTGGCGATAAAGATAACGTGGTCGTTTCCCTCGCCAGCATCCTGCGTGGCCACGTACAGGTAGCGGCCATCGAAGGCCGCGCGCAGGATCAACCCGTTTTGCGCGACGACGGTGGAGCGGAAATCGGCCACCCCGTCCATCTGGTAATACCGGATATCCGTCGGTCGCTGGGTGTCGCCGCCCGATGCCGGATCGGTCTCGCCGCCGCCGACCATGCCGTCGCCATCGAGGTCCTCCTCGCCGTCGAGCAACAGATCCCCGTCGCTATCCGCGAGGGTGGGGTGGGAGCGCGGGGAGGCAAACTCCAGCGCATCCGGCAGTCCATCGCGGTCGGCATCCGGCGCGACCGGCGGAAATCGCAACGCCGCCACCACGGGATAGTGATCGGATGGATACAGCACATGGGTCTGCCCGGTGGCGAGGTTGGTGGAGAGCACCGATCCGGTGGCGATCACCGCCTGCGTCGCCGTGAATCCTCCGCGGTGCAGGATCCAGTCGATGCGCCGATCGGCCGGTTGTACCCCGCCCGCGAACCCATGGAAGGTCCCGGCGTTGTTCCATGATCCGTGGACCTGCCACCAGCTATCGATGAAATCTCCGGTGATCCCGCCGTTGGTAGAGGTTCCGGTGCATAGTTTCCAGGGACGGTCGTTCTGGTTGCTGTTAAAGTCACCCACCACTACCGCCAGCGGCGATGCCGGGCGGACGCGGCACCGCGCCTTTGCATCGTCGGTGATCAACGCCGCGCTGTTTACCTGCGACTGTCCCCCGTTGGCGTTGTTGTAGACATCGAAGTGCGTCGTGTAGAAAAAGAACGTCTGCCCGGTCACCCGCCAACGGAACTCGCCCCACAAGGCCAGACGGGGAAACGCAAAAAAGTTCTCGGGAAACAGGGTCCACGGCGCAAACGGACTCCCCGGCACATGGTTCCAGTACCCGCCGCCCGGACTCGGACCCAGCGAAAACACCCCCCGGTCCACCAGTGCCAGCGCGTTCGTGTCGTACAGGAATGCCGCCTGCTCGCTGCCGCCTCCGCCACTCGGTCCCTCCCGCTCCATCCGATAGTAGGACGGCAGCAGCGTCATCAGGTCATCCAGTTGCGCCGGCTCGCCCTCCTGCAGGCCGACCAGATGCGGCTGGCGCTGGAGCAACATGTCGCGGGCTACCGTGCGCCGCGCGGGTGATTGCCCGGCCTGGAACCAGGCGTTGCTGCCATCCGCCCCGGACGCATACCGCAGGTTGAAACTCATCACCCTGAGTGTTTCGCCAGATGCCGCCACGGCCGCCCCGGCCACCAGCAGCGCGGCCAGACGATAGCGGGATTGTCTCGCATATACCATGACCAAACCGACCTAGCCCGAAAGCGCCGACGATGCAAGTACGATGTGCCCCCGCCCGGTAACAGCCTCTTGCCAAGCTGCATGGGATGGTGCAGTCTCCTTGTCCGCCCGCGTCTGTGCGGGCTTGTTTTTGGCACGGAACGTTAGGATTGGGTTAGCGCGGCGCAAGCCGCAGAAATGGAGCCAGGATCATGGAACTCGGTGTATTCGTCTCGATCCTGTTTTCGGTCGTTGGCGGTCTGGGCATCTTCCTGGTCGGCATGCGCTACATGTCGGATGGCCTGCAAGCCGTGGCCGGCGAACGGCTGCGCAAGATGATCGGCATCGCCACCGACAACCGCCTCATGGGGCTGGTGGTCGGCGTCCTCGTCACCTGCATCGTCCAGTCGAGCTCGATCACCACCGTGATGGTCGTCGGCCTGGTCAACAGTGGTTTCATGACCCTGATGCAAGCCATCGGGGTGATTTTCGGGGCCAACGTCGGCACGACCATCACCGGCTGGATCCTCGTGCTCGACATCGGTAAATACGGCCTGCCCATCCTCGGGTTCTCCGCATTCTTCTACCTGTTCGCCAAAAACGACCGCATCCGCTACCTCGGCATGGCCATGATGGGCATTGGCATGATCTTCTTCGGTCTGGAATTGATGAAGAACGGTTTCGTGCCGCTCCGCAAAGACGAGGCCTTCTGCGCCTGGTTCCACGCCTTCGAGGCCTCGACCTACCCCGGGGTCATCAAGTGCGTGCTCGTCGGGTGCGTGCTGACCCTGATCCTCCAGTCCTCCTCCGCCACCCTCGGCATCACCATGGGCCTGGCCGCGTCCGGCGTCATCCCGTTCCACACCGCCGCCGCCCTCGTGCTCGGTGAAAACATCGGCACCACCATTACCGCCTACCTCGCCACCCTCGGCGCCACCACCACCGCCAAGCGTGCCGCCTGGGCCCACATCATGTTCAACGTGCTTGGCACCACGTGGTTCGTCATCTTCTTCCCGATCATGACCCGGCTGGTCATCCACCTCACCGGACACGATCCGAACACCATGGTCCTCCAGGATGGCCAGGAAACCTACCCGTATATCCTGCGCTCCATCGCCACCGTGCACTCGGGCTTCAACATCATCAACTCCTTCGTGTTCCTGCCCTTCGCCGGCGTGCTCGCCTGGATGGTCGAGCGCATCATTCCCGATAAAGGCCAGAAGGAAATCCACCGCCTGACGTACCTCGATGTGCGCAATGCCCTCAGCCCCGCGTTGGGCATCGTCCAGTCACGCGAACAGATCCATGTCATGGGCGAAGCAACGGAAAAAATGTTTGGATACCTCGACACCATCCTCAATAGTCCCGACGGCAACCCGGAAATCGAGGAGAAGTTGTTCCGCCGCGAGGAGATCCTCGACCACATGCAAAAGGAGGTCGTGCTCTTCCTGGGTCGCGTCCTCAACGGCGAAGTCTCCCACGACGTCATCGACGAAGCCCGCGGCCAGATTCGGATGGCCGATGAATACGAAACCCTGAGCGACTATCAGACCCATGTGCTCAAGGGCCTGATCAAGCTCCGCAAGAACCAACTCACCATCAGCCCCGAAGGCCTCCAGGATCTCCGGCTACTCCACGCCGCCGTCACCGAATACGTTCACATGATCAACGAGGCGGTGAAGTCCGACAACAAGGACATCATCGCCCGTGCCCGCGCCGATGGCGATAACGTCACCCGCCTGATGAAGCAGATCCGCAAGCGCCACCTCCAGCGCCTCAGCAGCAACCAGATCGCCCCGCTGAAAAGCCTGATCTACATGGACATGCTCAACCACTATCGCCGCATGAAGGACCACGCCTTCAATGTCGCCGAAGTGATCGCCGACGAGAAATAGGACGAACCCATGTTGTATCCGTTTCAGGCATGTCGGGATCATTGGGTCAAAGCGACCCGGCGCCCGGAGTCCGATCTGTATCCCGAGGCGATGGAGTCGATCGGCATCAGGAACCTGATACGGCTTGCCAAGGGGTACAACCACCTGCGTTTCGGTTCGCGCCAGCGCATGCGTCGGCGCCTCTACCGCGAGGCGTTCGATCATTTGATCGAGGAAAACGGGCCACTGGCCACTCCCCCTCCGTCGATGAAGGACGGATGGGTGATCGATGACACGATGACCCTGCCGCACCTCGACCGTGTGCTGGCCGAGGCGGAGGCCTACATGGCCGAGTACGGCGGCCGTCCGCGGCAGAAGGGTGTCCGGGGGTTCATCCAGGATATCCTGCGGCAGGAGGAACTGGCCCGCTTCACCTCGTTCCTCGATTTCGCCACCTCATCGCCGTTGTTGACCACGGTGGCCGATTACCTGGGGATGGTGCCGGTGTTATCCGATACCGTCCCCCCCGGCGTCCGGTTTGTCGAATCCACCTCCGCCGGCCAGATGGATGACGGCATCTACCGCCAAAGCCAATTGTATCACCTCGACTTTCACGATTCCCCGCTCGTCTACGTCATCGTACTGCTGCGCGATGTCACCGTGCGGAGCGGGCCGTTCACCTTCCTCTCCGCCTCCACCAGCGCGCGCGTCGCCCAGACTCTCGGCTACCTGAAGCGAGGAAGCCCGTACCGCCTCCGCGACGATCAGGTTTATCCGCTGATCAATCGGCAAAAAGAGGAAGTGGTCTTTACCTATCCCCGCGGCACCGTGCTGTTCATGGACTCCAGCCGCTGCATGCACTTCGGCAGCCGCGATGCGGAAGTCACCCGCTACCAGTTGATGCTGGCCTATGTGTCCGCCTGCCGTGGCGATTTCGCTGACCAGTATCTCCAGCCGCGCGTCTTCCCGGTCCGCGATTCCGACAGCCGCCTCCGACGCCTCGTCCTCGATGCCGCGTACCGCATTTGATGTGGGTTTGCCGGAAACCACCTACAAGCACGTAGCGAATCGCCTGCGCACCTACACAATTGTCCGAAATCGGTTGCGCGTCTGTATCCGCTTCATCCCGCCCGGGGTGGTGCTTATTTGGATTTGATTACGTTTGTTTTGAGAAGGCGTGATTGAGCCTTTCGCGCGGGTGCGCCACCGCCATCACGTTTGCCTTGATGGATGGGTGGTTTGTCGTTGGTTGATTGGTTTCATCGGTTGTTCCCGGCCATGGTCAACCGTTTTGCTTGGCATGACGTTTGCTATTGCTCCTGGCGCACACGGGCTGTCCGGTCGTGATGAGGTGATCGGATGTGCGGCAGTAGAACCACAACCAAACAACTACCAGGAGAACAGAGCGTGAATCCAATCGTGAAAACATCGTGGCGGGCAGCCCTCGGGGCGACGCTGGTGGCCGGGGCGATGGCCTTGCCGTCGCGGGCCGAGGAACCGGTGAAGATCGGTGTCCTGCATTC
>CALBHI010000198.1 GCA_937894535.1 uncultured Verrucomicrobiota bacterium | reverse complement strand
CGCCGTGTTCAGCGCCCGCACCGGGTGGCGCGCCACCGACCCGGCCGCGACCGATCGCCTGCTCGCCCGCCTCCGCCCGTTTCTCGCCGGCATACGCGCCGGCTCCGACGCCCCCGCCCCCCGGTTCATCCTTGCCGGCCCACTCGCCCGCACCGCCGCCGGCACCGTCGCCGAACGCCTCGAACTCCCGGCCGACAGCATCCGCCAGGCCGAACACGCCGAGTCGATGCTCGCCCGTTCGCTGGCCCGCGCCGCCCTCGCCCCCACCGCCTGGTCGGTGAACCTCCGCACCGGCGACCTCGAACACCCGAACCTGCCACGCCGCCGCGCCACACACCGCGCCCGCCGCCACACCGTCGTCCGCCTCGCCGCCCTGCTCGCCCTGGCCGCCGGCCTCGGCCTGCCCGCGCTGGTCAAACAACAGCACACCCGCGCCCAGACCGCCGTGCAGGACAAGGCGTTCAAGCTGACCGACGGCATCCGCGCCCCCAGGGGCCAGGAACTGTTCGTCGTGGACCAGGTTATCGCCGAAGCCCGCACCCGCTACGCCCCCTTTAACGCCTGGCTCGAACCGACCGCCTACCCGCTGTTCGCCGAACTCCTGACCGACGCCGCCGCCCGCGACCAACGCATCGAAACCCTGTCCGTGCGCGCCACCTCCGCCCTGATCCGCGGCTCGGGCACCGACTGGTCCGACCCCGAACGCCTCGCCCGCCCGCTCGCCGCCGCCGGTTGGCCGGTGGAGATCGAACGCACGGAGGCCGGTCTCGACGAACGGATCCACTACACGGTGAGGGCCGGACGATGAGCCGCGAGCGCCTCCGCACCGCGATCACCGCGGTGTTCATCCTCGCCGGCTTCGCCGCCACCTGGAACGGGGCGGAACGCCTGCGTTTCCTCGACCGCCAGCTCGCCGCCCGCGCCCGCGAAGATGCCGCCCTCGAACTTCGCGCCCAAACCCTCGCCGAACTCCGTCGCGGCTACGACACCCTCACCACCACCGCCCGCCCCGAAGACCGGCTCGCTGAACTCGCGCGCCGCCACCTCGAAGGTGCACCGCACGACCTCGCCCTGCGCGAACGCCGCGATGAGGGCGGCGACTGGTTTACCGCCCGCTACGACCTCCGCATCGAACGCATCGACGCCGCCGCGGCCGCTCGGTTCCTCGCCGCCTGCGAAAACGCCCGCCCCCCCGTGCGCCTCATCGACATCCAGATTTCCTCCGCCCCCGCCGCCCCCGGCCAGCTCGCCTTGCAACTCGCACTTGCCGAACTGGCCCCGAAAAACGCATCATCGACCCAATGAACCCGCTGGCCGTCATACACGAACGCCGCGAGCTGCTCGCCAACCTCGTCAAACGCGAGCTGAAGATTCGGTACCGCGGTTCGGTGCTCGGCTTCCTGTGGACCCTGCTCATCCCGCTGTTCATGGCCATCATCTATGTCGGCTTCCTCCGCCTGATGGCCGGCCGCGGCGTGCCCCTCGCCGAAATCATCATCGGCGTGTTCGCCTGGCAATTCACCGTCCAGTGCGTGAACAGCGGCCTGCACAGCATCACCGGCAACACCAACCTCGTGAAGAAGGTGTTCCTGCCCCGTTTTATCCTTCCCCTCTCCGCCACCCTTGCCAACACCATCAACTACCTGCTCAGCCTGATCGTGCAGTTCGTCCTGCTGCTGATCCTGCTCGGCCTCGCCGGCCAGACCCTCAGCCCGTGGACCCTCGCCCTGCCCGCGGTGCTCGCCCTGCAAGTCGTGTTCAACCTCGCCCTCGCCCTGCTGATGGCCTCGAGCAACGTGTACCTGCGCGACACCGAACACCTGGTCGGCGTCGGCCTCAGCGCGTGGTTTTTCGTCAGCCCGGTGATGTACAACCTGTCGTTCGTCGAACGCCTCGCCGGCGACCACCCGTGGCTGCTGCACGCCTACCTGCTCAACCCCATCGCGGTGATCACCACCGGCTACCGTGCCGCACTCCTGCCCGACGCCACCTTCCCGTGGTCGCCCGCGGTGTTCGTCTCCATCGCCGGCTGCCTCCTGCTGCTGGTCGTCGCCTACCGGAATTTCCAACGCCTGCAACGGGACTTCGCCGACCTGCTATGAGCACCCCCGCGATCATCGCCGACCACCTCGGCAAAGCGTACCGCAAACGCACCATCGGCGCCCCGACCCTGATGGGCCGCCTCGCCGGCCGCCGCCCCCCCGCACCCGAACCGTTCTGGGCGCTGCGCGATGTCTCGTTCTCCATCCCGCGCGGCTGCACCGTCGGCGTGGTCGGCCCGAACGGCTCCGGCAAAAGCTCGCTGCTCGGCCTGGCCGCCGGTACAATCTATCCGACCGAGGGCTCGATCACCTGCCACGGCCGCATCTCGTCGCTGCTCGAACTCGGCGCGGGTTTCCACCCCGACCTCTCCGGCCGCGAAAACGTGTTCCTCAACGCCTCGGTCATCGGCATCCCGCGCGAGGACATCGCACGCCGCATGGACCACATCATCGACTTCGCGAACCTCGCCGACTTCATCGACATGCCGGTGAAACACTACTCGAGCGGGATGTACGTGCGCCTCGGTTTCGCCGTCGCCGTCGAGATGAACCCCGATGTGCTGCTGATCGATGAAGTGCTTGCGGTCGGCGACATGGCGTTCCAGATGAAATGCTTCGACCGGGTGAAGGATTTCCAGAAACGCGGCAAAACCATCCTGCTCGTCACCCACGACCTCGTCGCGGTGGAGAATTTCTGCGACGAGGTGAAACTGATCCACCAGAGCCGCCTGGTCGCCGAAGGCAACCCGTCCGATGTCGTCCTGACCTACCTGAAGGCCTACATGACCCGCATCGGCCACCTCAACGTCGAGGAGCACGGCACCCGCGAGGTCGAGTTCCTCGACGTCACCCTGCGCGACAAGCACGGCAAACCCGCGACCACCATGGAGTCCGGCGCGCCGATGTCCGTCGAGATCCGCTACCGCGCCCACCGCCGCATCGAGCAACCGGTCTTCGGCTACTCGGTCAAGACCGGTACCGGCATGTTTCTCTTCGGCACCAACACGCAGATCCTCCAATACCCGATCGACGCGATCGAAGGCGAAGGCACGGTCACCCTGCACATCGACCCGCTGACCCTGATGGAAGGCAAATACTTCCTATCCCTCGCCATCCACTCCTGGGACCACGCGACCCAGTACCACCGCCGCGAGGACTGGTACCCCTTCGCGGTGAAAAACGCCGAGGCCGGCGCCCTCGGCGTCTTCCAGCTCCCCACCCGCTGGGAACACCTACCCGGCCGCTAGTTCCGCGCCGTTCCGGGCCCGCACGGAACGCACAACGCACCTCACACAGGTCCCGATGGATCGGGATGGTACTCAACGACCACCGGACGTTTTTCCAACCGGGCCACCAGGTTCAGGACCAACATGTTCCAGCTCTGGAATCCGCGGTTCAGCACCGGTTCGCCGTTCTCCGGCTGATAGTACTCATGCATCGCGCCGGTTCGCGTAATGTCGCGGCCCATCAGGTCAACCGTCTTGCCGGCCAGGTCCCATGCATCTGCATCAAATCCGTAGGTCTCAAGCCCCCGGAGAACCAGGTAATTGGAGACACCCCACACCGGGCCGCGCCAGCAGGATGGATTTCCCGACGCAACGATCTCGTACATCCTTTCCTGCCGGGACAGGGTGCGCACACCAAAAGGCGCATGAAAACTTTTGGGGTTCCGGTAATGGTCCTTCACGATACGCTCGGCCTGCTCCGGAGTGGCGATTTCCGCCCACAAGGCCAGAAACCCGCTCCAGGTTCCGATGCGCTGGATCAGGCAAGGCCAGGTCCGGGGCCTTCCGCTGTGCAACTTCCAGCGGCCGGAAGGCGGCGGTGCCAGGTTCAGGTCCACGCTGTAGAAAAAACCATCCCGTTCATCCCAGCAGTATGCCTGGATGGCGGACCGCAAGGCGGCGGCATCGTCGCGGTAGGACCGCGCGCACTCATCCAGGCCGGCACATTCGAGCAGGTACGCCATGGCCAGCAGTTCGCGGTACATGAGGCAATTCAGGTAGATCGACCCGCTGCTGCGCGGCGGGCGGTCGACCGTACACGGGTCGTCATCCACCCCGATACCCAGATCGCTTTGCCAGAAATACAACCCGCAGACATGGCGGTGGTGGTTGCGGTAGTTGTTGACGAAGTATTGCAGGTACATCAGGTCTTCGCGTAACCAATCCATGTCCCCGCCATCCTCGCGGACAAGAAAGGCGGCATGTTGGGCGAGACAGGGTTTGTGCATGCTATCGGCGTAGATGTCGGACGGCGGATCGCCCATGTCGCGGTTCATGACAAAGGGAATCCACCCGCGGGCATGGGTCTTTTTCGCGACGGAAAGCCAATTGAGGATACAGCCACGCTCGTACGCCCTGGTCATCTCCAGGGCCCCGGCATCGCCCTGATCAAGCAACGCCTGCCGGATCGCCACGTTGGTTAGCCAGCTGTCCCAGTCCCACAACTGGTCGGCATACTGATGGCTGCCCGGGGCGAAAAACGGAAAAGGAAGTCCTTGGCCCGCCTCGCGGTACATGCCCCGGTAATGCTGGTAAACGTAGTCCTTGATCGCCTGGTGGTTCACACCTTACCTCCCGTCGGTATGCCTGTTCGTGTCCTGATCGGGGTGGCCGGGTTCGACCAAGGCCGGAGCCAGCGGTTGTCGCGGCACGCCGCCCCCGGCGAGGTTATCCTCCCGGTTGTTATCCACGATCATCAGGACGGTTATCATGCGCTTCATTTCATCGACGAAGGGCCCCTCATAGCCGGTCAGCGCATACCCGAACCGGTCCAGCACCTCCTCCGGGACGCCACGTTCGACGCAAAGATCGGCGGCGTCCCAGGCGGAATCATCCGACACATAAGCCCCATAATCCTGAAGCGCATGAAAGATCTTGAGCCCGACCTCCGTCTGCACATTCAGCTCCGCGGATGTAATCGTTGGCGGCAACGCAAGGAGCGTGCCCATCACGAGGCCGGGGTTATCGCCGAGGTATCGCTGCTCCGCATAGGAATCGCACCGATCAGCCGGCCAGCGGTAGCCCGGCACGTCGTGGCCATAATACAGATGCTTGCCCCAGATGTTGATCTTGAGGGTATGCCGGATCGGCCCCTCCGCCAGGAGTTCGCCTTTCCGTATCGAGCCCCCCAGCGCGGACAACCCCGATCCATAGTGGGACCCCTTGATACCGGGACCAAAGAGATCCTGATCCTCCGGATGCAGCCAACCCACGATACGCGGCGCGATTTCCGGTCGGCAGGCCGGTTCGATCTGCCGTATGGTTCGGCCATCCGGCATAAGAAACACCGCGCAGGCATTCGGGGTGTGGGGTGGTGCCGCATCGGGTATGATCAGATCGGCCGGAATACGAAGTTCCCCGAGGCGGCGATCTCCCGGCCACCGCTGCTCCCAGTCCGACGGCGCGTAGACGGCCACAACGGGATCTCCGGGTTCTGTGCGCAGGTGCCACTCGATGTCGCAACCGATGGCGCGCGGAGCAGGCAGGCCGGCATCCAGGTACTCCGCACCATCACCCACCGGCATATTCCAGACGGACCCGGAAGAAAACGGCCACAACCACGCATCGCGCGGTGGCAACGCCTCCCCTGGTGCTGCAGAACCAGGCATAACGCCGGGTACGGCAGCCAGCAACAAAACAACCGAACATCTACCGATCCGAATCTTCATAGCATCGTGGCGCCGACGACCTCGCGGGACAGTTCCACCGCGCGCCCATGCACCCCAGTATGTTCACACGGCAGTCCGGTTCAATTTGCTATTCATGCCGTAGTGTGCGGAAATGCCCGAAGTACGGCGTGTGTGCCAAGCCGGCAAGGAAAGCCAAAAACTGCTTGTTTCACCCGCATGCACCGGATAGCACCATGACCTCCATGAAACCGCCCGTGAATGTACTCTGGATCACCAGCGACCAGCAGCACTGGAACACCCTCGGCCTGCGCAACCCGGAGATCAAGACGCCCTGCCTCGACAAGCTGTCCACCGAAGGCACCCTGTTCACCCGCGCCTACTGCCCCCACCCGACCTGTTCACCCACCCGGGCGTCCATGCTCACCGGCTTGATGCCGAACCAGCACGGATGCTGGATGCTAGGGACCAAACTGCCGGAAAATGTGCCCACGGTGGGCGAACACTTTCAGCGCGCCGGCTATTTCACCGGACTGGTCGGCAAGGCGCATTTCCAGCCGTTGGCCTCCACGCCGGATTACCCATCGCTGGAATCCTACCCACTCCTTCAAGACCTCGACTTCTGGAAGGATTTCCACGGCCCCTTCTACGGTTTTCAGCACGTGGAACTGGCCCGAAACCACACCGACGAGGCGCACGTTGGCCAGCACTATGCCTTGTGGATGGAGGAAAAGGGCCTTCACAACTGGCGCGACTACTTCCGCCCGCCCACCGGCCACAACGACCGGCAGGTCCACACCTGGGAAATCCCCGAGACCTTTCATTACAACGCATGGATTGCCGAACGGACCAATGCGCTGATCCGCGAGTGCCACGCGGAACAAAAACCCTTCTTCCTGTGGGCCAGTTTTTTTGACCCGCATCCGGATTACCTCGTCCCGCGCCCCTGGGACACCATGTACGACCCAGCCACCATCACGGTGCCGTCCATGGTGCCGGGCGAGCACGCGACCAACCCCCCGCACTTCAACATGACCCAGGAAAAAGACCCGGACTTTTCCGCCTACGCCGAACCGGACGGCGCAGGTTGTCACGGACTGCACAGCCACCTCCAGGACCGCAACGCGCTCGCCAAGGACATCGCCATTTATTACGGCATGGTCAGCTGCATGGACCACTACATCGGCTCCATCGTCGACCACCTTGATGCCCTCGGTCTCGCGGAAAATACCCTGGTCATTTTCACCAGCGACCACGGCCATGTCTTTGGCCAGCACGGCCTGATCCGGAAAGGTCCCTTCCATTACGAAGACCTGCTGAAGGTTCCCATGATCGTGCGCCAACCGGGAACCGTACCGGCCGGACAAACCAGCGACGCGCTGCAATCGCTGGTCGATTACGCACCGACATCACTCGCCTGGGCCGGCCTGCCCGTTCCCCGGACCATGAGCGGATTGAACCAGGCCGCGGTGTGGAAAGGCGCGGCCACAACCCGCCGCGATCATGTACTCGTCGAACACCGGCACCAACCCACCACGATGTTCCTGAATACCGTGGTGGAGGAACGCTACAAAATCACGGTCTATTTCGGACACGACTACGGCGAACTATTCGACCTGCAGGATGACCCCGGCGAATGCCGCAACCGATGGGATGACATCGATTTCCGTGATGTGAAAATCCGGCTGCTGACACACCTGGTCCAGGCCCAGATGATCAGCCAGCCCCTGTGGATGCCGAGGATCAGCGGGGCGTGATCCACCCCAATGTCACAAACTGCAATCTATAGCATATAATGCGATTTATCACCCGGGCGACATCCGGGTAATGATATCCCTTATGCTCAACTGCTTTGGGAGGTCTCATGAAATCGATTCGTAACCAGCACATCCCGGCCATGCCCCGCGGAATCCTCGCGGCCTGCATCCTCGCCGCCCTCCTGTGCAGCACGCGGCCAGGCCATGCGACGTTGTTCGGTCATTATGCCTTTGAAATGAATTTCCAGGACAGCGCCTCGAATGCGGTAGCCAGCACCAGCGGGATCACTACGCCAGGATTTACTCAGGGACCAACCAATTTCGGGTTGGCGGTAAACTTGATCGACAACCAGGGCCATGAAGTCTGGCGCAACATCCAGGGACTGGGGCTTTCGTTCTCGAACCTCACGGTGGCGTTTTGGATCAGAACAACCCAGGCCAATTGGCGTGTCCCGGTCACCATCGAAGCACAGACCATCGCCGAACACAAAATGGCGCTGGAAGTATCCGCCGCCGGCCATATCTATCTTTCCAATCCCAACGGGTTGCCGGGAGCCACCGGAATCTGGACGGATCCGAATCCCTCCGCGTATGTCAGCGACGGGAAGTGGCACCATGTAGCCTGGACCGCAAACCGGGCGGCCAACAGCAGTGTCCTGTATGTAAACGGCGTGCAAGTGGGGTCCAACACCTGGAACGCGACCGATGCGGTGAAATTGTGGATGCTGGGCAAACTCAAGGGCAATGTGACCAAAAACTTCACCGGCCAAATCGACGACTTCCGCTTGTATCGAACCGCGCTGAACGCGAGCCAGGTGCAGTTCATCATACCCGCCTTCGGGGTATGGGGCCTACTGGCGCTGGCCGGAGCCATCGCGTATGCCATGCGGCGGCGCTGGAGGAAGCCGTGAGGCGCACGATCCCGTTCCCCGTGAATGTCATCGGGAGCGAACGGCACGGTTTGGCACGAAAAGCGCATTGCCGATCATGCCGCACGCAAAACATGATGGCCGCGTGAATCAGCCACTCGACAGACATTCCGCCCCCGCCACCACCCTCGCCGACACGATCCCCGGCCTGCCCCGCGGCATGCTCTACGGGGGCGATTACAATCCGGAACAATGGGATCCATCCTGCTGGGATGAAGACATCGACCTGATGCGACGGGCCGGGGTCAACCTCGTCAGCCTGGCTATTTTCTCCTGGGCCAAACTGGAGCCGTCACCGGAGCAATTCGATTTCAGCTGGTTGGACAGCATCATCGAAAAACTTTGGGACGGCGGAATTTCCCTGTGCCTCGCCACCGCCACCGCATCCCCGCCGGCCTGGCTGGCCCGCCTGCACCCGGAGAGCCTGCCGGTCACCCAAAGCGGCGTGAGGCTAAGCCACGGATCACGCCAACATTATTGCCCGAACAGCGTGGCCTACCGCGAGGCCTCTTCCCGGATCATCCGGGAGCTGGCCCGCCGGTATGGACGGCATCCCGCCGTCGCCCTCTGGCATATCAACAACGAGATCGGCTGCCACCTGCGGGCCTGCTATTGCTCCACCTGCGAGGCGGGATTCCGCCAGTGGTTGCATGAACGCTACGGTTCGCTGGCCGCCCTGAACGAGGCCTGGGGCACCGCCTTCTGGTCCCAACACTATGGGACCTGGGAGGAAGTCTCCGTACCCCGGGCCATGCCCTACACCAACAACCCGGCCCAGGCGCTCGATTACCAGCGCTTCATGGATCACGCCCTGCGGGGGGTGTTGACCGCGGAAATCGCCGCCGTGCGCAGCGTGGTCCCGGAGGCCAAGGTGACCACCAACGGCGTGTTGTGGATCAAGCCGGTCAACCTGTGGGAGTGCTACCGCGCCTGCGATGTCGCTGCGCTGGATTGCTATCCCGATCCGGCCACCCCGGTGGACGCCGGACACGAGGCCGCCGTCTGCCACGACCTGTACCGCTCCTTCAAGGGGGGCCAACCGTTTATCCTGATGGAGCAGGTGACCTCGCAAGTGAACTGGCGGTCCGTGAACCGCATCAAGCAACCCGGCCAAATGCGGGCCTGGAGCCTGGCCGCGGTGGGCCGCGGCGGCGATGGCGTGATGTTTTTCCAGTGGCGGGCCTCCCGGGCCGGCGCGGAAAAATACCATGCCGCCATGCTGCCCCATTCCGGACCGGATAGCCGGATCTTCCGTGAAGTCTGCGAACTGGGTGCCGACCTCCGCAAGCTGGCCAGCGTGGCCGGCACCCGCACCCGGGCTCGGGTGGCCATGATGATCAGCTGGCCGAACCGGTGGGCCCTGGAGCTCGATGCCAAACCAACGGTCTTTGACTACGAACGCATCGTGCGGGCCTGGCACCGCCCCCTGTGGGATGCCCACATCGCCGTGGATATGGTGGAACCGGGAGCCGCCCTGACCGGATACGACGTGCTCTTCGCACCGGCCCTCTACCAGCTTACGCCCGACCAGGCGGACGGCCTGCGCACCTTCGTCGCCGCCGGCGGCACCCTGGTGCTGGGCTATTTCAGCGGCGTCGTCAACGAGAGCGAACAAGTCTGGGTCGGCGGCTACCCGGGCTTGCTGTCCGATCTCGTGGGCGTGCGCGTGGATGAGTGGCAACCGGTCACCGAAACCCATCCCAACCACCTGCGCTTTAACGACGGTACCACCTGCGCCACCGAACTGCTCGCGGAAGTCATGCAGGTCCTCGACGCCGACGTGGTCGCCACGTTTACCGGGGATTTTTTTGCCGGTGGACCCGCCATCACCCGTCACCACTCCGGAAAGGGCACGGCCTGGTACATCGGCACCCAACCCGAACGCGATGGCTTGCGCCGGGTATGGGACCAGATCCTGGCCCTCGCCGGGGTGACCGGGCCCGGCGTGATGGCCGGGCCGGGCATTCGACTCGACGTGCGCGAGGGCGCACACGAGG
>CALBHI010000197.1 GCA_937894535.1 uncultured Verrucomicrobiota bacterium | reverse complement strand
GCGCGATCGAGCATGACGAAAGCGCCCACGTCCTCGGCCTTGCGGATCAGCCGCTCGCTCTGGTCCATGCGGAACGTCTCGAGCACAAACGCGCGGGCGAGGGAGTTACCGGTGGCCGGCTCCTCGTCCGGTTCGCCGACCATACGTGCCAACAGTTCCGGATGCTGTCCCGCATACCGCAGCAACCACCGGAAAAAACCCTTCATGTCGTACCGCCCCATCTCCACCATCATGATCACGTGGCCCAGCATGGCATCATCCAGGGCCCCCGCCGCATGCAGGCGGCGCACCACCCCGCCATCGACTCCGGGACGTTCGCGCAGATCGTCGCGTACCATGGCAAACACGGCGTGATAAGCCCTCTCCTGGCGGGCACCCTGGCGCCACACCAGCCCATGCGGGCCGAGTTCGCGGAACCCGCCGAGCAGGCGTTGCGCGAAGGGCGAACCGTCCGGTTCCCCGAAGAAGATGCGGAGGAGCATCGCGGTGGCGATGTCGCTCAACGTGGCGATCAGGACCTCCACCGAAGGCTCCGAACCCCCGGGAAAACGCCGGGCATACCCGGCCAGCCGCGATGCGGCGATCTGCGTCAACTCCCGGGTATACTGCCCCACACCCTCATCGCGCAGTGCAACCACCAGCGCCCTCCGGGACCGCCGGTGCGCCTCGCCGGTCATCTGCCGGAGAAATCCCTGCGGGTATAGCCGTGTCACGTCGATGGTCACCGGGCGGATGCGCCCCTTGTTCTCGCGGATAAACCGCATACACCGGTCGAGCCCCACCACGCAGACCCACAACTCACCCCACGCCATAGCCTTGAACACCGGACCATGCCGCGCCGCCAGTTCCAGCAGCACGCGTTGATTCTTCTTCTCCTCGAGATCGAGTGCGATCAAGCGTCCCGGCGGCAAGGGCCGATGCGCCACCAGAGCGCGGAGCCGGACGAGAAGCAAGGTCCATACGGTTGTGCGCGACAAGCGGGTCATGCGAACAACACAACAAGGCAATGATCACCCATGAGGCCTGCGAACCCTTCGGATGATAGACACATTCATCATGGCAGGATTCGCCCCGCGTTTACGTGGTCGCGCTCCCCGCCAACTGGCCGCACGCCGCGGCGATGTCGCCGCCGCGCTCGACGCGGACCGTGCACGGCACCCCGCGGTCGAGCAGGACCTGCTGGAAGGCGTGGACCCGCTGGCGGCCGGAGCGGCTGAGCGGCGTGCCCGGCACCGGGTTCCACGGGATCAGGTTGACGTGGCACAGCAGCGGGTTCGGTCCGCGCAACAGTTTGGCGAGCCGCTCGGCATGCTCCGGCAGGTCGTTCTTTTCCTGCAGCAATACGTACTCGAACGACACGCGGCGGTTGGTCTTCTCGACATAGGTGCGCACCGCGTCGATCAGGTCGCGGATCGGATACCGCTTGTTCACCGGCATCATGTCGGCGCGCAGGTCGTCGTCCGGCGAATGCAGCGAGATGGCGAGGTTGACCTGCAACTTTTCCTCGGCGAGCTTGAGGATGCCGGGCACCAGGCCGACCGTGGAGACGGTGAAACTGCGCGCACCCATGTTGAATCCGTTCGGATCGTGCAGCCGCTCGACCGCCGCCCACCAGTTGGCGTAGTTGTTGAACGGCTCGCCCATGCCCATGAACACCACATTGCCCAGCGCCTTGGGCAACTCGTCGGCCATCGCCGCCTTCTCGGCGCGGATCGTGCGCAACTCGCGCACCGCCCAGTACACCTGTTCGACGATCTGGCCGCTGGTGAGGTCGTGCAGAAACCCGAGCTTGCCGGTGGCGCAGAAGGTGCAGGCCATCGGACAACCCGACTGCGACGAGACACAGACCGTCGCGCGGTCGCGGTAGACCATCAACACCGACTCGACCGGCGACCCGTCAGCCATCTGGAACAACGCCTTGCGGGTCAATCCGTCGTCGCCGTGCTGCTGCCCGACATGCTTCAAGGTAAACAGGTCGGCGTCGCGCACCAGCCGCTCGCGCAACGCCTTCGGCAGGTCGGTCATCTCGTCGATCGATCCAACCACGTTGACGTGCAGGTGGCGGTAGATCTGCTTGGCCCGGAATCCCGGCTCGCCCCAGCCCTTCAACAGGTCGGTGAGTCCGGCCAGGGTCAGGTTGTAGAGCGCCGGGCGGGATCCAGCCATGCCGTCGATTGTCGCTGAGGATGTCGTTTCCATGCGTTTCCGTAATTGAACCCTCAATGTACACGTTGGCCATCGAATTGAAACGGGATTTCGCATCACCCCGGACCACGTAACCGTTTACCCCTTATCGCGCACATGGTAGGATGAGGGTCATGATTCAGAGGGTCATAACCAAGCATGGGCTGAAGGATGGCAAGGGCGTGGCGAGAGACCTTCAGTTCTGGACCGCGAAATCACCGGATGAACGCATTGCCGCCGTGGATTTCCTGAGGAATCAGCATTATGGAACCACAGCAAGACTTCAAAGAGTTGCTCGGGTTGTTCAACGACCACGGAGTTGACTACCTCGTAGTCGAAGCGTATGCCCTTGCCTTTCATGGCGCGCCTCGGAATACCGGCGACATCGATTTACTTATCCGTCCCGACAAGGAAAATGCCCAACGCATCCTCAGAGCGCTGGACGAATTTGGGTTCGGATCGCTTGGGTTGAAAACCGAGGACTTTGAACGACCAGAGATGGTCGTTCAACTCGGCGTTCCACCGGTTCGAATCGACATCATCACGTCCATTTCCGGCGTCACCTGGGAAGAGGCCGACTCGGGACGCGTCGCCGGGCACTATGGGGGCATCCCCGTCCACTACATCGGCAAAACCGAATACATTCGGAACAAGGCCGCTTCCGGCCGAAAGAAAGACCTGGCGGATATAGAGGCCCTTGGCGAAGGCTAGCTTCAACGCCACACGACCATGAACATCACAACACTCCATTCCTTCGTGCTTATCCTGGGGCTGGCAAGCCTGTTGCCCTCCGCTTTTTCCCAAGAAAACAATTCGGTCGACCCCGCCCCGCCGGACGCGGTCCTCGCCACCGACCAGAGCACCATCCAGTCGCTGGAGGCGCTGGAGCGTTCGCTGGCCGCGAAGGAATCGGAACTCGCCGCGCTGCAGAGCCAACTGGCCGCCGCCACGGACGACCTGGCCCGCGAGGAGCTGCGCGCCCAGGTCGTCGCCCTGCGCAAGGACCTCGATGACCAACGCCGCCAGTTCGAGCGCTTCGCGGTGGACATCGACCTCGCCCCCTTCATCCCCGCCACCGAGCCGGAGAAGTTCGACTGGCAGCAGAAGGTGAACGAACTGCTGGAGCCGATCATGGCCGAAATCGAAAGCGCGACCGCCGAGTCGCGCGCGATCGGCGAACTGCGCGGCCAGCTGAACGAGGTGGGCAAACGCCGCGACCTCGCCGCCGAAGCCG
>CALBHI010000196.1 GCA_937894535.1 uncultured Verrucomicrobiota bacterium | reverse complement strand
CACCACGCGTAGCGGTGTGAATGCCCAGATCCAGGTTGTTACGGAAATCATTTACCCGACTGAATTCGAAGTGACCGAGCCGACCATTGCGTCGTCGACGACCATTGTATCCGATGGTGCCGCTGCCGGTGGTGGTTTGGTGACGCCTCCTACGGTGACCCCCGGTTCCTTCCAGACCCGTGAAGTCGGTGTGATCCTGAATGTGACCCCGACCGTTGGACCTGATGGCTACACCATCGACCTGACCTTGGCCCCTGAAGTGGCGGAGTTGGTCGATTGGCTGCAGTACGGTTCGACCATCAGCGCCGGTGGACAGACCTTCACCTACAACATCCCACAGCCGGTATTCGCCAGCCGTAATGTCACCACCAGCATCGTGGTGTGGGACGGCCAAACCGTCGTGATGGGCGGGTTGATCCGTGAAGACCTGGTCAAGTATGAGGACAAGGTTCCTCTGTTGGGCGACATTCCTCTTATTGGCCGGTTGTTCCGCAGCAAAGGTGAGTACAGCCAGAAGAAGAACCTGCTGATTTTTGTAACCGCCCGTTTGGTGGGCCCGGATGGCAAACCGCTGCAACGTGACAGTGGCATGCCGGGTGCGGATCAGGCCTTGGCTCCGGTCGCGAACTAAACTGCCCGTTCGGGTTGGCCGGTTCTTGGGTCAACCAACAGGGGATCGTGCCGGATATCAGCCACGGCACGTCCCGATTGTGTGCGATAGCCCGATAGATGCGGGCTTTCGCATGCAAGTTGGCAGGTACTCCAACAACCATGCACATTCCCCGATTATCTCCACGCATTGCGTACTGGTTACGCCTCGTCCTGCTGGTGATTTGTCTGGCTGGCACCTATGCCGTCGGGTTATCGCTGCGGCGCGATGTGCTGGCCGCGCAAGTTGACCAGGTCGGACAGGATCTTCCGTTTACGCTGGAGAGTGCGCTGCATTACCGTCGGGTGAAGATCCACTATGACCGGGGGTTCCTGCCGGATCATGACGAGATGATCCAGTACCCTGAAGGAATCCGTATCAGGGAGATCGACGGCGTCACCTCCGAGCCGGTTTATGCGTTCCTGGCTCATTGGTTTCCCTCGGAGATGTCTTTCACCGAGCGTATGCGCTGGTTGGAGGCGGGTTGGTTTTGCCTGGCGATTCCGCTCCTGGCTATTGCGGTGAGAACGTGGACCGGTAGCTGGATGGCGGGTTTTCTTGCCGCGTTGTTGTATGCCGTGGCCATGCCGTCGGTCCTCCGGTCTACCGGTCAAGAATTGTCCCGTGAAAACTTCGCCCTGCCTGGTTTGATGGCGGCACTGGTTTCCGCGACGGCCATCCTGCGGGCGGAAGGCCGTTCACGGTGGTGGTGGTGTGGGTTGTTCAGTCTGGCTTGTGGTTTCACCCTGAT
>CALBHI010000195.1 GCA_937894535.1 uncultured Verrucomicrobiota bacterium | reverse complement strand
CACATCGCCTTCCACGGCCGCGGCATCCGCAACACCATCATCTACTGCGGCCTCGCCATCCTCTGCGCCCTGCTGGTCAATCCGCTCGCCGCCTACGCACTCAGCCGCTACAAGCCGCCGAGTGCCTACAAGCTCCTGCTGTTCCTGCTGCTCACCATGGCCTTCCCGCCGATGGTCACCCAGATCCCGGTGTTCCTGATGATGCGCGACCTGAACCTGCTCAACACCTTTGCCGCGCTGCTGCTGCCCGGCCTGGCCCATGGCTATTCGATCTTCCTGCTCAAGGGGTTCTTCGATGCCCTGCCGCGCGAGTTGTACGAATCGGCGCAGATGGACGGGGCGGGGGAGTGGACGATGTTCTGGCACATCACGATGAGCCTGTCCAAGCCGATCCTCGCCGTGGTCGCCCTGCAGGCCTTCACCACCGCCTACTCGAACTTCATGTTCGCCCTGCTCATCTGCCAGGACGAGGCGATGTGGACCATGATGGTCTGGCTCTACCAGCTCCAGATGCGCAGTGGTCCCGGCGTGATCTACGCCTCGCTGATCATCGCGGCCATCCCGACCCTGCTGATCTTTATCTTCTGTCAGAACATCATCCTGCGCGGTATTGTCGTGCCGGTTGAGAAATAAACAGGGCCGCGCCTTCAACCGCACCGACCAACGACGGAGCCGACATGATGAAATGGACCTTTGCCGCGCTGTTGTTCCTGCTCGCCGCGCCCGTTCGCGCCGACATCAGCGACGCCATCGTGAAGATCTACACCTCGAGCAGCGTGCCCGACTACTACAACCCGTGGACGATGCTCAGCGCGATGCAGGGCACCGGATCGGGGTGCATCATCGAAGGCAACAAGATCCTGTCCAACGCGCATGTGGTGAGCTACGAGACCTTCGTGCAGGTGCGCCGCCACGGCGATGCCCGCCGCTATCAGGCCCGCGTGGTCAGCGTGTCGCACGAGGCCGACCTGGCCATCCTGACCGTCGATGACCCGGACTTCTTCACCGGCGTCGAACTGGTCCCGCTCGGTGAGTTGCCCGCCGCGCAGGACGAAGTGCTGGTGTACGGTTTCCCGCTCGGCGGCGATACGCTCAGCATCACCAAGGGTGTGATGTCGCGCATCGAGCACCAGACCTACTCGCACAGTTCGGTCCCGCTGTTGGCCGGCCAGATCGATGCCGCCATCAATCCCGGCAACAGCGGGGGGCCGGTGGTCAAGGAGGGCCGCCTGGTCGGCGTGGTCATGCAGGGGTTCAGCCAGGCCGAGAACATCGGCTACATGGTGCCGGTCACGGTGGTGCGGCATTTCTTTGCCGACATCGCCGATGGCACCTACCACGGCATTCCCAGCCTCGGGGTCGCGTTGCAGAACCTCGAAAACCCCGCGCTCAAGAAACGCTGCGGCATGGACGAGGACCGCACCGGCGTGCTGGTCACCCACGTGCTCGCCGGCAGCCCGTCCGAAGGCGTGTTGCGGCGCGGCGATGTCATTATGGCCGCCGGCGGGCGTATCATCGCCGATGACGGCACCATCGAATTTCGTCCGCGCCAGCGCACCAGCGCGGGCCTGGTCGTGCAGGAGCGGCAGATCAGCGACACGCTCGATCTGGAGGTGTGGCGCGATGGCCAGAGCCTTCCGCTTTCGGTGACCCTCGCACGCCCGTTGTGGGAGGACTGGCTGATCCCGCTCGACCAGTACGACGTTCTGCCCTCGTACTACATCTACGGCGGCGCGGTGTTCGTCCCGCTCACCAAAAACCTGCTCAAGCGGTGGGGCGGCAACTGGTACCGCACCGCCCCGCTGGATCTCGTCGCGCTGTTGTCCGACAACCTGCCGGAAAAACCCGGCGACCAGGTGCTGATGATCCTGAAGTTCCTGCCCGCCGACGTGAACCAGGGTTACCATGAAATCGCCTACTGGCTGGTCGACCAGGTCAACGGCGAGCGGGTGACCACCATGCGCGACCTGATCGACCGGATTGAACGCGACGACGGTTCCGCCTTCGTCGAGCTGGAATCGCCCACCGGCAGCATCGTCGTGCTCGACAAGGCCAAGGCCGCCGCCTCGCACGCCTCGATCCTCGGCATCTACCGCATCGCCGCCGACCGCTCGCCCGACCTGCTGCCATGACGCTTTTTTTCCTGCTGCGCCGCTGGATCGTCCGCCTGCTCATGGCGGCCGGCCTCGTACTGGTCATCGCCTGCGGCCTTGCCCTGACCGGTGTGCCGTGGGCGTGGTACGAGCGGATGGCCCTGCCGGAGCCGGACGCAAGCGCCCCGCCGCAGGTGATCGTCATGCTTGGTGGCGGCGGTATCCCGAGTGAAACCGGACTGGTGCGCTCGTGGAAAACCGCCGAGGCCGCCCGGTTGTTCCCCGATGCGCGGGTGTTGGTGGCGATGCCGGATGACGGGAGCGAGACCCCGGAGCAGGGGATCGAGGCGGAATTGCGCCTGCGTGGTGTCGCGCCGGAACGCTTGCGCCGCGAGGCGCGCGGGCGCAACACCCGCGAGCAGGCGGTGGAGTGCCTGAAGCTGATCCGCGCGGAGTTTCCCGGTCCGGTGGTCATCGGCCTCGTCACCACCCCCGAACACATGACCCGGGTCTGGCGCAGTTTCGGCAAGGCCGGCGCGGAGCAACTCGTCGGTTTTCCCGCCTGGCCCGAGGCCATCGAGGTGGATATGTCCTACCGCGCCAGCGAGCTGGGCGGAACCGCGGTGATCGGCAATCTCGTCGGCGGCAGCGACCTGATCAAGTACCGGTTCTGGGACAACCTGATCCTGTTGCTGCGGTGTGCGCGGGAGACGGCGGCGATCGCCTATTACCGGGCGATGGGTTGGCTGTAGCGGCCGCGTGGTTTACATCGGAGGCAGGCCGCCGGGTGGCACACCCGTCGAGTTGCGCACCACCAGCTCCGCGGTCAGCATGCTCTGCAGTTTGCGCGGCGGTTGTTTTTCCACAATGCCGACGAGGTGGCGCACCGCCAGGTCGGCGATCTTGCGGGTCGGCACGCGGACCGTGGTCAGGCCCGGGGTGACGAAGCTGGCGATCTCGATGTTGTCGAAGCCGGTGATCGAAAGGTCCGCCGGAATACGCAGGCCGAGCTCGCGGAACAACCGCATCATGCGCACCGCGATCGCATCGCTGGTGAACACCAGCCCGGTCGGCCGCGGGTTCATCTCCTTGATCTGCGCGGCCGCCTCCTGCAGGGCCTTTTCGGTAAACCCGATCTCGATGATCCATTCCTTGCGGATGGGCAGCCGGGCCTTGGTCATGGCCACGATGTAGCCGTTCATCTTCTCGCTGTGTTCGGTGTGCGAGACGTAGGCGATGTTGCGGTGGCCAAGCTGGATCAGGTGGCGGGTGGCGATCATCAGGCCGGTCGAGACATCCACATCGATGAAGTGTTCCGGCTTCTGCACGAAAAAACCGCCGCCCACGATCACCGTCGGATGCTGGGCCGCGGACAAGCGCGCCGGCAGGTCGGAGGTGTCCTTGCGGCCGAGCACCACGATGCTGCCGTCCACCCGGCCCGGCGTGCCCGGCATCGCATCGGTTTGGCTCGGGTCGAAGAAGTGCAGCAGCAGGTCATAGTTGTGTTCGCGCGCCGCCTCGGCGACGGCGTGGGTCAATTCAAACAGGTTGTACTCGGAGAGCGCTTCCGGTTGGGTGGGGAGCACCAGGCCGAGCGTCTCCATGCGGCGGATGGCCAACCGCCGGGCCCCGACATGCGGGGTGTAGTTCAGTTCCCGGGCCACCGCGATAATTTTATCACGCTTTTCCTGGCTGATCCGGATTTTACCACCGTTTAGCACCAACGACACGGCGGCGCGCGACACGCCGGCCGCGGCCGCGACATCCCGGATGCTGGGTTTTGTTTTCGGTGCGAGTTCCATGTAATCCCGGTGTTAAGGTAACGTAAATCCATGCGAGATCAATCTTTTAGCCCAATCACCATCATGGGGCGACTTGCCAAATCGACGGCGTTCGCCATACTGGTCCTCATCAACAAAGGAGATCCTATGAAGACATGGCGGATGACGGTGGTACTGGGAAGTTTACTGGCGTTTATCATGACCGGAAGTCCGGCTGAGGCGGTTCGCCTGGGCATCGGCGCGAACTACTGGCAAACCATCGACAGCGTGGATGTGGATGACTTTGATGAGGACGGTTTGTCGTGGGTGGCCAGTCTGCAGTTCGAGTTGGCCGACTATTCGAAGCTAGAGATCGGCGTCGAGTGGTACGAGGCCGGCTTCGGCGGTGCCGCCGAAGACCTGTACGCCCCCCAGGCCTTCTTCCTGCTCGGGAAGGGCCTCTATGCCGGTATCGGTATCGGTGGCTATTACACCGACGGGGAGTGGGCCGAGGATCCGTTCTACGCGCTGCGGGCCGGACTTGATGTGGAGGTCCTCCCGAACATCTCCCTCGACATCAATGCGAATTACCGGTTCCAGACCTGGGATGACTTGAGCGACGACGGCAAGGACATCGATACCGACACGGTGATCCTCGGCGCGGCCATTCGCCTCGGCTTCTGATGTTCGTTTCCGCTGCGGTACGCGGCATGCTTACGGCCCGGACGGGTTTATCCCGCCGGGCCGTTTCTGTTGGCGGGGCGAACGTGGGCGGGCATCAATGCTTGAAGTGCCGCATGCCGGTGAAGACCATGGCGATGCCGTACTTATCGCAGGCGGAGACGACTTCCTCGTCCTTCTTCGATCCACCGGGCTGGATGATGTACCGGATGCCCGCCTCGGCCGCCTCGTCGATGTTGTCGGCGAAGGGGAAAAACGCGTCGGACACCAGCACGCACTCGCCGATCACCTTGTCGCGGAACTCGGTGGGCGACTGGCCGTAGGCCTGGCCGCCTTCGAGCATCCGGGCGATGTTCTCCTCGGCGCGCGGCACGGCGAGCTTGCGCAGGGAGTCCACGCGGTTCGGCTGGCCCGCGCCCATGCCGAGTTGCATGTAGCAGCCGGGGGCGTATTCGCGGACGATGACGATGGCGTTCGACTTCACGTGTTTGCAGACCTTCATGCCGAATTCGCCGAGGGCGCGCCGCTCTTCGGGGAACGGGGTGGCGGTCGGCGAGACCCATTGCGTGGCCAGCCCGAGGTCGCGGCCCTGCACGAGCAGGCCGCCGTTGACCTGCCGGATCGACGGGGCGGGGCGGGCTACTTCGAGCGGGCGGTGGAGTTTCAGCACACGCAGGTTCTTGCTCTTCGCGCGCAGGAACTCCAGGGCTTCCGGGGCATAGTCGGGCGCGATGATGACCTCGATGAAGCGTTTGGCGAACAAGGTTGCCGTCTCGAGGTCGATCGGCTGGGTCACCGCGATC
>CALBHI010000194.1 GCA_937894535.1 uncultured Verrucomicrobiota bacterium | reverse complement strand
ATGCCGCGCGTCTGGAAGCTCTGGTCGCGTCACGTCCCGCGGGCGTCGCCTACCTCGATTGGATCAAGGCCCTTCGCCCCGAACAACAGGCGGAGGCCTCGGTGGTGCTCGACGAAATCGTCCACGCCACCGTTTCGTTGTGGAAAGCATAAAGGAATTCCTATGGGTCGTTTATTTGGAACCGATGGCGTCCGTGGTGTGGCGAATATCAATCCGATGACCGCGGAGATGGTGCTCGAAATCGGCCGCGCCACCGCCTACACCTGCAAAAAGAACCAGCACCGCCGCCACCGTATCCTGATCGGCAAGGATACACGGGTCAGCGGCTACATGCTGGAAAATGCCCTGACCGCCGGTATCTGCTCGATGGGCGTGGATGTGTTGCTGGTCGGGCCGATGCCGACCCCGGGTATCGCCTTCATCACCCGCAGCATGCGGGCCGACGCGGGCCTGGTCATCTCCGCCTCGCACAATCCCTACCAGGACAATGGCATCAAGATCTTTTCCGACAACGGCTACAAACTGCCCGACGCCGAGGAAAACGCCATCGAGGAATTGATCCTTTCCGGTCGCATCAAGGACATCCGGCCGACCGCCGGCGAGGTCGGCAAGGCCAAGCGCATCGATGACGCGGCCGGCCGCTACATCGTATTCTGCAAGAATTCGTTTCCCGAGGAACTCAGCCTCGAAGGCCTGAAGATCGTCCTCGATTGCGCCAACGGCGCGACCTACAAGATCGCCCCGACCGTGTTCGCCGAGTTGGGCGCCGAGGTCATCGCCATCCACGACAAGCCCGACGGCACCAACATCAACCTCAACTGCGGATCCCAGCACACCGAGGACCTCAAGTACAAGGTGCTGGAGACCCAGGCCGATGTCGGACTCGCCTTCGACGGTGACGGCGACCGGGTCATCGCCGTGGACAACAAGGGTAATGAACTGACCGGCGACCACCTGCTCGCCATCTGCGCCAAGGATCTCAAGACCCGCGGCCGCCTGAAGAACAACCTCGTGGTCACCACGGTCATGGCGAATTTCGGCCTGTACCGTGCCTTCAAGCAACTCGGCATCGACTACGTCGCCGCGCAGGTGGGCGACCGCTATGTACTCGAGGCGATGAAGCAGAAGGATGCGGTGATCGGCGGCGAGGCCTCCGGCCACATGATCTTCCTCGACCACCACACCACCGGCGACGGCATCATCTCCGCCTTGCAACTCCTGTCCGTGATCCAGCGTGCCGGCCGGCCGCTCTCCGAGCTGGCCACGGTGATGTCCATGACCCCGCAGCGGCTGGTCAACATCGACGTCAACTCCAAGCCCCCGATCGAGACCATTCCCGGCATCACCGCGGCGATCAAGGCCGCCGAAGACGAGTTGCAGGACCAGGGGCGGGTGTTGATCCGCTATTCCGGCACGCAATCGATGTGCCGCGTCATGGTGGAGGGGCCGACCGAAGAGATGACCGACCGGTTGGTGGCCATGCTTGCGGAGGCGGTGCGGCGGTGTTTGACCTGAACCGACACGTCCGTGCGTTCCTGCTGGCCGGGCTGGTATGCTGGACCTCCGGCGTTGCGGTGTCCGCGCTCGCCGGGGAGGGCGGCTTCGACGCCGGTTTCATCGCCAGCCGCCACCGCGATGTGAACGGCGACTGGCGGCTGAAGATCCTCGGTCCGCTCTACGAGCGCGCCCAATCGGATGCCGGCCACGAACTCGACGCCGTGCGTCCGTTCTACAGCGAGGTCGAAGATCCCTCGATGAACCGCACCATCCACGATTACCTTTGGCCCCTCGGCAACAGCCGCACCACCGTGGATGAAAACTACTGGCGGTTCCTGGTCTTCTACGGGTTCAACCACACCACCAACGACGTTGGCGACCGCTACCGCACCTGGCTGATCCCGTTTTACTTCCAGGGCCGCGACGCCTCCGGCGAAACCTACCGAGCCCTCTTCCCGGTCGGCGGGACGATCAAGGATTTTGTCGGCCGCGACCAGATCTCCTTTGCCCTTTTTCCGCTCTATTCGTACAGCACCCTCAACGACCTCAAGACCCACAACGTGCTCTGGCCGCTGATCTCACGCACCACCAGCGACAAGGGGCACATCTACCGCCACCGGGTCTTCCCGCTGTATGCGGTCAATCACCACGAGGGTAAATTCCACAAACGCGCCATCCTGTGGCCCTTCTACACCGACGTCACCTACGACTACAAACACAGCAAGGGCGGCGGTTTCATCCTGTTCCCGTTGTTCGGCCGCCTGAAGCTGAACACCGAAAGCACCTGGTGGGTCCTGCCGCCGTTTATCCGCTACACCAAGGGCCAGGACGGCAAGGTCATCTTCGCGCCGTGGCCGTTTTACCAGCGGAAGATCACCAAGGAGATCGACCAGCATTATGTCTGGCCGTTCTGGGGGCGGAAGACCATCGGCGACCTCGACCGGACGTTCTACCTGTGGCCGATCGTCTGGACGATCCGCGACCAGCGGCCCGACACCGATTGGCGGCGGTTCTACCTCGTTCCGTTCTACTACAACACCACCGTCCATGCCGCCGGACCGGACCAGGAGGGCGTCGCGGAGCCTCCGGTGGTGGCCCGGCGCAACAAACTGTGGCCCCTCTACACCTACCGGCGCGACGGCGAGGCCAGCATGCTGCGTGTGCCCGATCTCTGGCCCTTCGGGCATGCCGCTTCGGTCGAGCGCAACTGGTCGCCGCTCTGGTCGCTCTACACCCGCGAACGCAACGGGGACCGGGTGGACCACGAGGTCCTGTGGGGCCTGTACCGGAACATGAAGCGCGGGGAAGACCAACGGTACCTCTCCTTCTTCCCGCTCTTCGATTACCGGCGTGACGCCTCGGTTGACCGCCCGGCCAAGTCATGGAATATTCTCAAGGGCTTGATCGGCTACGAACGCACGGGCGAACGGAGCTCGATCCGCCTGCTGTACCTGATCCGTTTTGGAATTGGAAAGGACGCCGAACCATAATCACGCGCGAACCAGAGTTTTTTGATCCGCCGGCCAATACCGTGGCCGCCGCGGGCCGCGCCATCCTCACCACCGTCCGCAACACCGGCCGGGCGTTGTTGATGCTGTTCGAGGCGTTTTTCCACATGCGCTCGATGTTCGGCAAACGCATGCGCCACGAGGTGATGAACCAGATGTACATCGCCGGCATCAAGAGCCTCGGGGTGATCACCGTGGTCGGTATGTTCACCGGAATGATCCTGGCCCTGCAGACCGGGTTGGAACTGCGTCGCTTCGGGTTGCAGCAGAACATCGGCACCGCGGTGGCGGTTTCGATGCTGCGCGAGATGGGTCCGTTCATGACCGCCTTGATTATCGCGGCAAGCGTCGGGTCGGCCATCGCCGCGCAAATGGGCACGATGGTGGTGGCCGAGGAAATCGCCGCGCTGGAGATCATGTCGATCAATCCGGTGCGGTTCCTCGTCATGCCGCGGTTGGTCGCGCTGATGGTGATGATGCCGTTGCTCACCGTCTACACGAACATGGTCGGCATCTTCGGAGGCGCGGTGATCGGCACCACCCAGCTTGAGGTGACGATGACCGCCTACTTTGACAATGCACGGTTGTATGTGGTGAACAAGGATTTGTACGTCGGCCTGCTCAAGGCCATGGTGTTCGGCATTGTCATCACCACGGTCGCCTGCCACCAGGGCTTCGCCACCCGCGAGGGCGCGGTCGGGGTCGGCCAAGCCACCCGCCGCACCGTGATCATCTCGTTCCTGACCATCCTGATCCTCGGCTACATCATCACCCGGATGTTCTACACGCTATGATCCGCTTCGAACAGGTGCACAAGAAGTTCGGACGGCGCACCGTGCTGGACGATGTGAATTTCGAGATCAAGAAATCGGAGATCTTCATCATCGTCGGCTTGTCCGGCGCGGGCAAAAGCGTGTCGTTGAAGCACATGGTGCGGTTGCTCAGCCCTGATGCCGGCAAAGTGTGGGTGGGGGACGATGTGGTCAGCGAGGCGACGGGAACGGAACTCGAGCGCATCCGCGCGCGCTTTGGCTACCTGTTCCAGAGCGGCGCGCTGCTGCAGTGGATGTCGGCCGGCGAGAACGTCGGTCTGCCGTTGCGCGAACACACGCGGATGGGCGACGAGGAGATCGACCGGATTGCCCGCGAAAAGCTCAAGCTGGTCCACCTCGAGGAGGCCTATGACCGTGCCCCGGCCGATCTGTCGGGCGGCATGCGCAAGCGGGTATCGCTGGCCCGGGCCATCGTGCGCAATCCGGAGATCGTGCTCTACGATGAACCTACCTCCGGCCTCGACCCGCTGACCTCGCGCACCATCGACAAGCTGATCCTCGAGACCCGCAACCAGCTCGGCGTGACCAGCATCGTCGTCACCCACGACCTGCACAGCGCGCTGTCGATCGGCGACACCATCGCCATGCTGCACGAGGGCCGCATGGTCGAACTCGCCACCCCCAAGCAATTTATCGCATCAAAACATCCCGTGGTCCGGAGTTTTCTCGAATCGCAGTACATCACCACCCGCGGGGAATGGGAAGGAAACGCAACGCCATGAGCAAGACACGCGTCCAGCAAGCCGCCACCGAGTTGACCGTTGGATTCTTCATATTCGCGATCCTCGGCGCGTTGATCCTCTTCACCATCGTGTTGAGCTACGACAACATCTTCACCCGCAGCTTTGGCATGAAGGTCACCTTTGACAACGTCACCGGCCTGATCCGGGGCGACAAGGTGTATGTGCAGGGGGTGGATGTCGGGCGGGTAAACGCGCTGCAGATCACGCCGGAAGGGGTCATCGTGGACTTGACCCTCAAGTACGACGTGCAGTTGCGCGAGGATTATCTGATCGAGGTTAAGTCGTCGTCCGTGCTCGGCGGCAAATACATCTCCATCTACGAGGGCAAGCGCAACGCGGTGCTGCTCGATCCCTCGCTGACCATCACCGGGCGCGCCCCGGTCGATTTCATCGCCGAAGCCTCCGAGGCGCTCGCCTCGATCCGCAGCACCCTGGAGGAGGGTGGGGTGCTGGGCAACCTCTCCGAGACGATGGAGAACCTCAAGAACATCACCGGCGACCTGCAGGAGGGCAAGGGCACGTTCGGCCGGTTGCTCAAGGAAGACGCGGTGTACAACGACCTCAAGGAGGTCGTGGACAACCTCAAGGTCGTCACCGAACGGCTGGAGAAAGGCGAAGGCACGATCGGCAAGCTGTTGACCGAGGAGGACGCCTACAACGACCTGAAGGCCACCCTGGCCTCGGTGAACGATGCCATGGCCAAGGTCAGCCGCGGCGAAGGCACGCTGGGCAAGCTGATCAACAACGACGACCTCTACAACGAATTGATGAAGGCGTTGGCCGAAGTGCGGGCGATGTTCGACGACTTGCGCGAGACCTCTCCGGTCACCTCGCTCTCCAGCATCTTCTTCGGCGCGTTCTGACCCTATTGTCCGTACGCGTGATTCGGATCGAAAACACCAGAAGGAGGAGCGAACCATGACAAGCAAGCAGGCAGGGATGCGTTTTGCGGTGACCGGTGGAATCGTGGCGGTGGGGACCTGGCTGGCCGCCTCGTCACCCTCCATGGCATGCAGTCGAGTACTGTGGAACGACAACGAGCTGGCCATCTTCGTCGGCCGCACCATGGACTGGCCCGAATCGACCGAACCAATCCTGACCGTCTTGCCGCGCGGCATGACGCGTGACGGCGGACGCACGGGCCCCCTCGTCACGGTGCCGGAAAATCCGGCCACCTGGACATCGACGTACGGCAGTCTGGTTACCACGGTCTATGGCGTGGGCACGGCCGATGGCATCAACGAACGTGGACTGGCCGGGCACATGCTGTACCTATCCTCGACCGATTACGGACCGCGTGATCCATCCAAGCCGGGCCTGCAGGCCGGGCTCTGGTTGCAGTTCTTGCTGGATAATGCGGCCACGGTGAGCGAGGCGCTCGCGTTGCTTGATACCGTGCAGGTCGTATCCACCGAGGCGAACGGCCACAAGGCCACGGTTCACCTCGCCATCGAGGACGCAAGCGGTGACTCGGCCATCATCGAGTTCATCGATGGCAAGAAGGTGGTGCACCACGGTCGCGAGTTCAAAATCATGACCAACGACCCGTCCTACGACCAGCAGTTGGCGCTTCTCGCGCAACAGGACTTCTCGCAACCGAGCAGTGACCTGCCGTTGCCGGGCAACGTCAAGGCCACCGACCGCTTCCAGCGCGCCGCCTACTATGCCGCCATGCTGCCGGAACCGGCGAACGAGCGCGAAGCCATTGCCAGCATCCTGGCCATCGCGCGAAACATCTCGGTGCCTTTTGGCGCGCCCTACAAGGGGTTCGGCATCTACAACACCGAATACCGCACGGCCATCAACCTGAACCAGAAGCGCTACTACTTCGAGTTGACCACCAGCCCCAACGTGATCTGGGTGGATCTCGACCGTTTCGACTTCACCGCCGGTACGCCGGTCATGATCCTCGATCCGTACAACGCTGATTTCTCCGGCGACGTGAGCGACCGGTTCGCGGTGGGTGAGGCTCCGTTCTGATGGAGCGGTCTCGGGTGGTAGCCGGGGTAAACCCGGCTCTACCGGGATGAAACTAAAAGATACGGATATCTGTTCGGACACGCACGACGAACCTTCAAGGAGTGATGTCCATGAAAACCTGTTGGCTGATTCCCTTTGCGCTAGTTGCGTTGGCCCTTCCGGTCGCGGCCTCGGACAACCTGTCCGCATTTCCTCCGGCCGAGGCGGGCATGGTCCGCCATGTATTGACGCTGCCGGAGCATGAGGATGAGGCCGGACTCAACGTGGAGTTGGTCGTGGGCCGGACGGTCGAGGTGGACGCGGTGAATCGGCATTTCTTTACCGGTTCCGTGGTTGCGGAAACCATCGAAGGGTGGGGATTCACACGGTATGTCGTTCCCGAACTCGGGCCGATGGCCGGCACGCTGATGGCGGTAGAGCCGGATGCCCCGAAAGAGGCCCGGTTCATCGCGCTGGGCGGCGAACCCTACCTGATCCGCTACAACAGCCGCCTGCCCATTGTGGTTTACGTGCCGGAAGGTGTCGAGGTCCGCTACCGCATCTGGTCCGCCGAGACCGAAACCCGAACGGTTCCGGAGGGGTAAGGACGCGGGGTAGACGCGGCCCTCAGCGTTTGGTGCCGATGTGCTGGCTTTCCTACTGCACGAGCGTTGGACATGGGACACGGTGGGGTCGTGTGCAGGGGGCCGTTGCGATAGACCCTATCAATGACGTCCTCTCCTGCCATTGATTCGGCGTGTTCCGAGGTGGCCGGTCAGTCGCGCAGTTCGATCCGCACCCCGATGAACCCGGTGTTGGTGGGGCCGACCGGGATGCTGTAAATCCGACGTTCGTGCCCTTCGGGCACGCCGGTGGCGCCCGCATCGCGGCTGACCGCCAAGCCGTTGGTGCTCCAGGCATCCGCGGGAACGGGCTGTCGCGCGGCAAGTCCGGTGACGTGCAACGAGGGATCGTTGGTGCGAACCAGGGCGATGAGGCTGAACCAGGTGTTGTCGTGGTCGATGGAGAACGCCTCCGGCTGCTCTCCGGGTCCGGCCGCTCCGAGGGCATACGCACGCAGGGAATCCTCCGAAGGCACGATGCCGCCACCGGCCCACTGACCGAAGCGGGTCAGGTCAAACTCCGCCACGGCAACCGCGCTGGCCCGCTCCGGCTGGTCCATCCAGGCCCGGACCCGGACCGAGCCGGGATTGGCCACCGGCAGGATCGCGCCGCGGGCCACTTCGGGGCTGGCGGTTGTCGGCTCGCTGCCATCCAAGGTGTAACGCAATGTCGCGGCGGTTTCGGGATGGTCCACCGCGACCGCAACCGGACTGGCGTGAAACGTCCCGCCTCCGGGCGTCAGGACCGGTGTCGCAGCCGCGGGATAGTGGGTGGTGGAGGTGATGACGATGCTGGCGTAGTGCATGACCGGACCGATCTGGATGCGCATCCGGTCCGCGCCCTCCTTCTGCACGGTGACCGCAGGCGGCGCGTTCGGTGCGAGGACCTCGGCATGCAGGTCGGCATTCGTCGCGGGAACCAACCAGTCGGGGGCGGCGACGGTAATGGTGATCGGCGGCGTTGGCGTCACCGTGTCGGTGGCAGGGTCGACATTGAGGTTGTTCACGTCGATGAACCAGCGCCGCACGCCGGCATCCGCATACTGGTTTAGACCGACGGTTTCCGGCAGGGGCGACATGGGCTCGATCAAGGCCGGATCGCCGTCGCGTGCCGCGGCGAGGGCTTGCTGGAAATCTCCGATGGCGGCACTGCGGGCGATGGCGGTGCTGGCATTGAAGTAGGCGAGCCCGAGGTTGTCGCGCCGGTAGACCACGCGGCCGAGGCCG
>CALBHI010000193.1 GCA_937894535.1 uncultured Verrucomicrobiota bacterium | reverse complement strand
TCATACCGTGCCGCCTTTCCGCCAGGTCGGGGTCAGTTGGCGCGCGCCCTGGGCGTGGCTGAAGTAGACGTGGTTGAGCGTGTCGGAGACGGCCATCAAGCGTTGTTCGATGAAGACGATCAGCTCCGAGAGTTTCTTGTAGCCTTCGCCGGGGGTGTTGCGGGCGAGGGCGGGGACGTCGGCCAGTTTGAGCTGGGTGGTGGCTTCGAGGGCGAGTTTTTCCTCGGCGCTGAGTTTGCGGTCGAGGCGGGGCCGGGGCAGGCGGGCGAGGTTGCGTTGCAGGCGTTCGAGCTGGAACGCGAGGGACCGCGGATTGTTCTCGTCGACCAGCAGCACATCCAGCGCGGTTTGCAGGTGGAGGTAGGAGCGGTAGCGGCGGCGGTGGGCGATCAGGCTCTCGTGCATCGACAGGAACGATTCGAGGATCATGTGCTCGAGCAGTTCGTCGTAGGCCGGGACGAGCAGCGACTTCATCAGCCGGATCAGCCACAGGCCGCGTTCGATGCGGCGGCCGGCGTCGAGCATGAGCCAGCCGGGTTCGCGGGTCATGCTTTCCATGTTCAGGCCGCTGAAGGCGGCTAGCGAGGTGATCAATTCGTCAAGCTCGTAGCCGGCGGAGAGGATTGGCGCGTGGGAGTTGGATTGCACATGCCGCCAGTGGTTTTTCATCGCTTCGAGGATGCGCCAGTTGTCGAGCGACCACCGGTCGCGGACCATGTAGGCGGCGGCCATGAGCTGGTTCAGCAGGTTGGCGATGCTGCCGAGGCGTTGTTCATTGATCATCACCGAGCGCAGTTCCGCATCGGCCTGGGCGTCGTCGAGCGGCGTTTCGCCGAGAAAGCCGGGATAGGTCTCGGTCACCGCGGTCAACCCCTGCTGGAGCAGGTGGATGTGTTGCTGGTGGGTCTCGTTGCCCGATTCCTCGGCGCGGTTCATCTGCATCAGCATGGTGCGCAGGATGCGTGCGGTGCCTTCGACGCGTTCGGCGTAACGGCCGGTCCAGTAGAGGTTCTCGGCGGCGCGGCTGGCCAGGATGCCGCTGCGTTCGATGGCCATTTCGTCGTTGGCTGGCTGGAGCCACAGGCTGATGTGGCGCTCCGGCTTGGTGGCGATGATCCAGGTGTCCTTGCTGATGTTGTTGAAGTGCCGGGAAGGAACGGTCATGCCGCGGTCGTGGGACGCACGGGTCAGGCCGCCGCGCATGACGTGGTACTTGCCCTCGTGCGTGGTGACGAAGGTGCGGATGGCGGCGTGGCGCGGTTCGATGCGGCCCTTGATCAGGCAGGGGGTCGTCGAAAAGCTGACCTGTTCCTGGCCGACGAACAGGTGCGGGCGGGCGAGGATGCGGGCGCGTAGTGCGTCCCGTTCGTCCTTGGAGAGCAGGGCGCCGAAGACCGATTGCGAGCGGTAGGTGCGGTAGATGTTCTTGATGATCATCCGGTCGAGGTGTTCGAGCACGTGGGCGCGTTCCTTTGGCTGGCCGCACCACCAGGTCGCGGCCGAGGGCAGCTTGAGGTCGCTGCCGAGGTAGTAGCGGGCGATGCCGGGCAGGAA
>CALBHI010000192.1 GCA_937894535.1 uncultured Verrucomicrobiota bacterium | reverse complement strand
CGGATAGAACTTCCGGGTCGTGGTGGTCTTCTTGCCCCGCTTCACTTCGGAGACCTTCTCGGTCGGGACCAGTACGTCCCCGATCAAGTCACCCATCTCCTCCAGCTTGGCGCGGCGTTCGATGTTCTCCTTGACCCGCGACTCCTGCCCGGAGAGGGTATGCAATACAAACCACTGTTTTTCCATGATCGTAGATGATCCCATGTGCGCGATCAGCGAATGACCAGCTTCATGACCTGCATCAGGATGAGGTCACTGACACTGACGACGGCCGCAAGAATAAACACCGAAACGATGACCACACCGGTTGACTGGATCAACTCGGAGCGGGTCGGCCAGGCGCACTTCTTCAGTTCTTCCTGTACCTCGCCGACAAACTGTTTGGTTCCGCCGATAACGTTGCCCATCTTGCTGCGTTTCCTTGTTCGTTCAGACTTCCACCGGATGCTTCACTGGCAGGCCAGGAGGGACTTGAACCCCCAACACCCGGTTTTGGAGACCGGTACTCTGCCAATTGAGCTACTGGCCTATGCTTCTGTGAATCGTCCGATTACTTGATCTCGCGATGAATGGTATGCTTACGTTCGGCCGCACAGAACTTTTTCAGCTCAACACGCTCGGTGCTCAGCTTCTTGTTCTTGGTCGACGTATAGTTGCGCCGCTTGCACTCGGTGCAAGCCAATGTAATCAATTCCCGGGGCATGTGATCCTCGTCGGATAACATTCACGACCCCGGCCGGTTTGACCCGGCCGGGGCCGCGCTGTTGATCAATCGTTACTTGACAATTTCCGTGACGCGACCGGCACCCACGGTGCGGCCACCCTCGCGGATAGCGAACCGCATGTGCTTCTCCATGGCGATCGGGGTGATCAGCTTCACTTCGAAGCTGACGTTGTCACCCGGCATCACCATGTCCACGCCGGCCGGCAGCGTGATGTCGCCGGTTACGTCGGTGGTACGGAAGTAGAACTGCGGACGGTAACCCTTGAAGAACGGGGTGTGACGGCCACCTTCGTCCTTGCTCAGGACGTACACTTCCGCCTTGAACTCGGTGTGCGGGGTGATCGTGCCGGGCTTGGCCAGAACCTGGCCGCGCTCGACGTCTTCCTTCTTCAAACCGCGAAGCAGGCAGCCGACGTTGTCACCGGCCTGGCCCTGATCCAGCAGCTTGCGGAACATTTCGACGCCCGTGATGGTGGTCTTGGTGGTGGGGCGGAGACCGATGATTTCGATTTCCTCGCCAACCTTGATCAAACCACGCTCGATACGACCGGTCACCACGGTGCCGCGGCCTTCGATCGAGAACACGTCTTCGACCGGCATCAGGAACGGCTGGTCGATTTCGCGGACCGGCTCCTTGATGTAGGTGTCGAGGGCGGCCAACAGATCGGCGATGCACTTGGTGCCGGCATCGTCCGCCTTCTCCGCCTTCAGCGCGCCGAGGGCCGAACCACGGATGATCGGGGTGTCGTCGCCGGGGAAGTCGTACTTGCTGAGCAGTTCGCGGATTTCCATCTCGACGAGGTCGAGCAGTTCCGGATCGTCCACGGTGTCAACCTTGTTCAGGAACACCACGATTGCCGGCACACCGACCTGGCGGGCGAGCAGGATGTGCTCACGGGTCTGGGGCATCGGTCCGTCGGAAGCGCTGACCACAAGGATCGCGCCGTCCATCTGCGCGGCGCCGGTGATCATGTTTTTCACATAGTCAGCGTGGCCCGGGCAGTCAACGTGGGCGTAGTGGCGGTTGGGGGATTCGTATTCCACGTGCGAAATCGCAATGGTCAGAATCTTGGTCGGGTCGCGACGACCCTGGGATTCCGACGCCTTGGCGACCTGATCGTAACCGACGAAGTTCGCCATGCCGCGCAACGACTGGACACGGGTGATGGCCGCGGTCAACGTGGTTTTGCCATGGTCGACGTGACCGATGGTGCCAACGTTGATATGCGGCTTGGTACGCTCGAATTTATCTTTTGCCATATGATGCTCTCCTCGACTTCGCTTACCGTTCGTTAGAATTTCAATACTTAACTGGAGCCCACGAGCGGGATTGAACCGCTGACCTCGTCCTTACCAAGGACGTGCTCTACCAACTGAGCTACGTGGGCCGATCCCATCGCACGTCCAAACCGTCGGTACAGGCAACCACAAAACCCCGCCTGAAACCGGCCAAACCCGCCTGTCCGGCTCTCGCCAACCAGGCAACCCGCACACCCAAACCCGAAGGCTTCTGCCTGCCGTGCTAGACGACAAGACAAGACAACCGCGACCCTTCACCCTACATCCCCGAGGGGTTACGCGTTGCTTGGCTGTGTGATTATCGTTCCGTTCAAGGGGGTTTTCACCGCCCTTTCGAGAAAGAATCAGTCCGCAACTGTAGCGACCAACGATGGCAAGTCAACAGGAAATTTACAAAAAATAAAATGTCTTTTCAGGATTCCACGAAACCGGCATCGTCGTGCGCATGGTCTTCAAGGCAGGCCAGCCCGGATGGATATCAACATGGTCAAACCATTGCAATTAGGAATTTTAGGCGGAGGCCAGCTCGCCCTGATGATGGCCGAGGCGGCGACTGCTCTCCCCATCAAGGCGTCGGTCATGGTAAAACGATTGACCGATGCCCTTCCGGGTTTGGCTGGGGTCGCGACGGTGGGTGACTGGGATGATCCAGTCGCGGTGGCGGCGTTTGCATCGACCATGGACGTTATCACCCTCGAAAATGAATTTGTGGCACCGGAGGCTCTGGCGGCGATCGAGCAAGCTGGTGTCCCGTTGCGGCCCGGCTTGGCGACCATCCGGTTGATT
>CALBHI010000191.1 GCA_937894535.1 uncultured Verrucomicrobiota bacterium | reverse complement strand
CATGCGCCGGCAAAGGGTCCGAAAGTCGGCATCATCCAGAAACGCATAATAGGAATCACGGTCCAGAAACGGCTCGACGGGAATCATCCGGCGGAACAACCGGTTGCACAGCCTCAGCAGAACGGCCTCCGGCCCCGTTCTCATCCGTTTCGGGAGTACCAAAAGTAACAGACGGAACGGCCATGCCAGCGCCGCCACCAACAGCACGCGCCCATAGAAAAAGAAGTAACTGGTCAGTAGTTTGATCGACATAAAGGAAACGGTACGGGATTCATGTTACGGGGTTCGATATCGAGCTCCAGGACCGTTATCATCTGTCCACCGGACGCGCAAAACAGTTTACCCATGAGCATTGGATGATGTGCCACCTGCAGGATGCTCTATCGACTACAGTCCAACGTCTACAGTCTATATTTTGCTCAGGGTGAATTTTCTTTTTCCGGAGGCGAGGAGCGGGATGTTATCCACATAGGTGATCTCAACGGATGCTCCGTCACCCACATGCTCGAGGATGTCACGCCGGATGGACTCCTCGATATCGGCCGACTCCCGCTTACCCGCCACCAACAAGAGCCGGTAACGGTGGAGGTCTTCCTGCACAAATTGAAACTCCTTCACGAACGTGGCGCGATAGAGCAAATGGGTGAAGTACTCACCATGAATCAGGTTTCCCGACGCCGTACGAATCGTGTCGGACATCCGTCCGCTTACCGGGGCGAGCCGGTCCGGCCCCGACAACCGCGCCAGATCCCCGGTGTTGTACCGGATGAACGGCATGGCCCGGTTGACCAGGTAAGTGACCAGCAGTTCGCCCTGCCCGTTCGCCTCGAGAATCATGTCCGCCGGATTGACCACCAGCCCGCCCCGCCCGTCCTCGGCGGCGATCGCGCCAAACTCCCGGTTTCCGTACCGGTCGAACACCGGCTTGCCAAAGACCCGCTCGATGGTTTCCCGGGCCTGCGGCGTGAGCACCTCGGCCGAGGAGACGAGGGCGGTGAGGGGGTAGGTTAAAGACGGTAGACCGTAGACATTAGACCGTAGACCCGAGGTCCGAGATCCGAGGTCAGAGGTCAGACCTCCGACCTCCGCCTCTAAAAACCGCGCGTAGACGTCCAATGATCCCGCGTAGGCGACGATGATGTGGGGCCGGAAACGGCACATGGCGGCATGGAACTCTGCCATCCGGTCCTCGCCCATGTTGAACGCGTTGTACCAGCGCCGGTTGTCGATCCACCACCGGAACGAGGCCCGCAACTCCTGCGAGGCCGACTTCACATCCTTGTCCGAACCCCACAACATGGCGATGCGGTCGCCATAACGCCATCCGGCTAGGGCGTCCGACCAATACAACGACGACTCGCGGGCGATCTGGGTGGCCCGGTCGATCTTGAACCGCATCGGCGTACCGGATGATCCACCGGTGGCATCATCGATGGTTTCACCCGCCGCAGTCGAAAGGAAGGACACCGGATCGGCCTGGATCGCCGACCGGCTCATGCCCGGCAGACTGGCCAATACCTCCCGGGCAGTATCCGGCGTGACCGCGCTACGGATCACACCCTTCCAATACGGCACCGTCGTCCGCGCATGGTTCAACAAATCAGCCAGCCGGCGGTCCTGCCAGGCGATGCGTTCCTCGAGCGGCGCGACGGCGAGCCGTTGCTTTTCCGCAAAGGCCGCCAATACCGCACGGCGATGTCCCGCCGAGCGGTCAATCAACCGGCGCGAGAGAAGACTGGACAACGCGGAATGCATAAAAAGAAGCGAACTACGAAATACGCGAAATAAACGAAAGGTGATGAAGGAATATCATTTTCGGGGAGCAAGACATGGTGCGGCTATGCCATATGCTTTCGCGTGGTTCGTAGTTCCTACATATTCATGACGAGCCGATGGTAAACATCGAGTAGTTTTTTCGCGCTGCTGTCCCAGCCATGCTCACGCACTGCTTTTTCGCGGTTCCAGGTTGCCGTACGCCGGCGCAGGGCTTCGTCGCGCCAAATGCGCACCACCGCCCGGGCGAAGGATTCGGGATCGGACCGGCCCGTCACAATCCCCCCGGGCACGTCGCGTTGCTGCGCACCCTGCGCCATCGAGGCAAACCGGTCCGCCGGATCCGGCCCCCGCACCGACTGCTGTTCGATCGGCGCGAGCGTATCCCCGATCAGGGTCGGCACCCACCCACAATCCGTGGTAACCACCGGCAACCCACTCGCCATCCCCTCGATCGCAGCAAAACAAAAGGATTCGTATTCGCTGGAAATCACCTTCAGATCCCCCGCCCGGTAGATATCCGGCAGAACGGCAAACGGCACCTCACCGAGGAACACCACCCGCTCCGCCACCCCGGCCGCGGCGGCCTTCTTCTCGATGTCGCTGCGCAGCGGCCCGCTGCCCGCAAGGACCAGCCGGACCGAAGGCTCCTCGACGGCGATCCGGGCCAGGGCTTCGATCAGCAAGGCGTGGTTCTTGAAGCCCTGCAGGCGGGCCACATACAAAAGCACGAGGGCATCGCCGGGTATGCCGTGGCGCTGCCGCCACGCGGAACGACCCGCACCGGGTTCCGGCGCGAAACGGTCGGTATCCACCGCATTGGGGATGTTGTGTACATCCGGGCGTTCGCCGCGGCGGATGATGCCAATCGAGGTGCCACTGGCAATCACCGCATCGGCGTGCCGGGTTCCGCCGGTGGGATCATACGCGTTCGGAGCGGTCAGACGCATCACGATCTTCGGACGGATCGCGTACGTCGTCTTCAGCAGCGTGACCAGGCGGGGCAGTTCGCAGATCTGCACGACATCATACCGGTCCTGGTTGTTGGCGATCCAGGCCGCTGCGCGGTTTTCGAATTGAGCAAACTCCCACACCCGTACGCGCCAACCGCCTTTAACCCTGTCCCACGGGAACCAGGGAAGATACGGTGACCGCACGACATAGGCGTTTGCATGGTCGAGCGGCATCGGGGTTCGCGCACACTGCGGCGCACCGGTCAGGTAGTGGACCTCGACCCCCAGCTTTTCGAGGTTCGCCGAGATCTCGAGATCGAAGGTCTCACCGCCCCCGCGCACCAGCGAGGCCATGCGGTTCACGAACAGGACACGCGGGACTCGATTCATGATGCCCCCGCCTTCATCAACAACGGCTCGATCAAGCCGCGCAGGTGCGCTCCGGCCGCCTCGCGGCTGTAGAGTCGCTCGCATCGCTCCGGCGTGGCGCGACCGAGCCGGGAGGCCTTGACCGGGTCGGCCAGCACATCCGCGAGCGCCGCCGCCAACGCCGGGGTATCGCCGGGAGGAGTCAGGATACCAC
>CALBHI010000190.1 GCA_937894535.1 uncultured Verrucomicrobiota bacterium | reverse complement strand
CAAATTCTACGCCTCGGTTCGTCTGGACATCCGCCGCATCGCCACCATGAAGGATCCGAGCGGCAAGGTCGTCGGCAACCGCACCAAGGTCAAGGTGGTGAAGAACAAGGTGGCTCCTCCGTTCGCCGAAGCCGAATTCGACATCCTTTACTCCGAGGGCATCTCGTGGAGCGGCTCGATCATCGATGCCGCCATCACCCTCGGCCTGATCGAGAAGCGCGGTTCATGGCTTTCCTACGACGGCCAGCAACTGGGCCAGGGCCGTGACGGCGTGCGCGATGCGCTGAAGAATGATCCCGAGATGCAGAAGACCTTGGTCGAGAAAATCATGGAGAAGTCCAAGGACGTGGTGCTGGTCGGTGCCGGCTCCGGATCCGAGGACTAACCCGAGCGCCACGCTGGAGCATCGCCCCGTATGAATCGACGGACCTGGACCGCCTCGCATATCCGCCAATCGTTCTTCGACTTTTTTGCGTCGAAGGGCCATGTCATCGTTCCCAGTTCTCCGGTGGTCCTGCCCGCCGATCCGACCCTGCTGTTCACCAACGCGGGCATGAACCAGTTCAAGGAGATATTCCTCGGCGCCCGCGAGGCCACGGACCGCCGCGTGGCCAATACCCAGAAGTGCATCCGCGTCAGCGGCAAGCACAACGACCTCGAAGAGGTGGGGATCGACACCTACCACCACACCTACTTCGAGATGCTCGGCAACTGGTCGTTCGGCGACTACTACAAACGCGAGGCGATCAGCTGGGCCTGGGAACTGCTGACCACCGTCTGGGGCCTGCCCAAGGATCGCCTCTGGGTGACGGTGTACCGCAGCGACGACGAGGCGGCGAACCTGTGGAAACAAGTCACCGACGTCAACCCCGACCACATCCTGCGTTTCGACGAGAAGGATAATTTCTGGGAGATGGGCGAGACCGGTCCCTGCGGCCCCTGCTCGGAAATCCACGTGGATCTCACCGAAAGCGGTTGCACGCCCGACATGGTGAACGCCGGACTGCCCGAGGTGATGGAGATCTGGAACCTGGTGTTCATCCAGTACAACCGCCGGGCCGATGGCCAGCTCGAGGAATTGCCCTCGAAGCATGTGGACACCGGCATGGGCCTCGAGCGCATTGTCAACGTCATGCAGGGCGTGAAATCGAATTACGACACCGACCTGTTCCAGCCGATCATCCAGGAAGTCAAACGCCGCTCCGGCCACGCCTACGAAGGGGATGCCGCGGTGGCCATGCGGGTGATCGCCGATCACGTGCGCACCCTCTCGCTGGCCATTGGCGACGGCGTCCTGCCGTCGAACGAGGGCCGTGGCTACGTGCTCCGCCGCCTGCTGCGGCGCGCCGTGCGTTATGGTCGCAAGATCGGCCTTGTCGATCCGTTCATGGGTGACCTGTTGCCGGCGGTCACCACGATTCTCGGCGATATATTCCCCGAACTGGTGACCCACCGTGACCAGATCGTCCGCGTGTTGCGCTCCGAAGAGGAAAGTTTCGCCGCCACCCTCGACCGCGGCATCGCGCTGTTCGAGGACGTCGCCGCCCAGCTCCAGAAGAACCGCGACACCCTGTTCCCCGGTGATGCCGCCTTCAAGCTTTACGACACCTTCGGCTTCCCGCTGGATCTGACCTCGCTGATGGCCAGTGAAAAGGGCCTCTCCGTGGACCAGGAGCGGTTCGCCGTGCTGATGGAGGAGCAACGCGAACGTGCCCGCGCCGCGCGCCGTCAGAACATCCTCGAAAAAAATGCCGACCTCGTCGCCGACATCATCGCCCGCGGCTTGCGTACCGAGTTCACCGGATACGCCGCCCACCAGCAGGAAACGGACGTTATCGCGGTCATCGCCGGCGGCAAGCTGGGTGACCGGTTGGCCGAGGGCGAGGCCGGCGAACTGATGCTGCGCCAGACCCCGTTCTACTCCGAATCGGGCGGCCAGCAGGGCGATCGCGGCGTGATCCGCGCCGCCGGCGGCGAGTTTGAAGTGTGGGATACCCAGCGCCCGGCCGATGGTGTCGTGTTGCATATCGGGAAGGTGGTTTCCGGGTCGATCGCCGCAGGCGACAAGGTCGCGGCGGACATCGACACCGCGCGCCGCGCCCGCCTGATGCGTCACCATACCGCGACGCACTTGCTGCAATGCGCGCTGAAGAAGCTGGTCGGCCCCTCGGTGAAACAGGCCGGATCACTGGTCGCACCGGAGCGGCTTCGTTTCGACTTCAACCATTTCGAGGCTGTTTCCGCCGGTGCGCTGGCCGAGATCGAGCGGCAGGTCAACGAGTGGATCGTCGCCAACACCCCGGTCGCCACCTACACGATGGCGCTGAAGGATGTCCCGAGTTCCGGCATCACCGCGCTCTTTGATGAGAAGTACGGCGAGATTGTCCGGGTTGTCGATATCGGCGGCTACAGCCGCGAGTTGTGCGGTGGTACCCATGCCGCCGCGACCGGCGAGCTCGGTGCGTTCCGCATTGTCGCCGAAAGCTCCGTCGCCTCGGGCGTGCGCCGCATCGAGGCTGTCACCGGCCTCCCCGCCATGGAATGGACACGCCGCCAGCACGAGACCCTGCAACACCTGGCCCACCGCCTCAGCACCCCGCCGGATGAGGTCATCCAGCGCGTGGAGGCACTGCTGGAACAGGTCCGCAAACTTGAGCGTGAACGTAAAGAGATCAAGCAGGCCTCGGCCGTCGGTCAGCGCGACGTATTGCTCGGCCAACTCGCCGCGATCAACGGCACTCCCGTGCTCGTCGCCGATGCCGGTCCGCTCGATAACGAAGACCTGCGCGCCCTGCTGGACCACCTCCGCGCCAAGGCCCCCGACGCCGTCCTGCTGCTGGCCGGTCACGGCGGCGACAAGGTATCCTTTATCTGCTCCGCGCCTGATAGCGTGGTCGCCCGCGGCGTCCACTGCGGCAAGATCATCGGTCCGGTGGCCAAGGCTACCGGCGGTGGTGGCGGTGGCAAGCCGGGCAAGGCCGAGGCCGGCGGACGCCAGGCTGACCAGATCGGGGCGGCGCTCGAGATCGGCCGCGACCTGATCAGCAAAGCCCTGTCGGCGTAACGATTATTTAACGACAACGAGAAGAGAAGGGGAATACGACATGACGAAACTGGTAGTACCGGCGGACGGCAAGAAAATCACGATGGGTTCCAACGGCAAACTGGTGGTTCCCGACCACCCGATCCTGACGTTTATTGAAGGCGACGGCACCGGTGCCGACATCACCCGTGCCTCGATGCTCGTCTGGAACGCCGCGGTCGAGAAGGCCTACGGCGGCAAGCGCAAGGTCTCGTGGATGGAAGTCTATGCCGGCGAGA
>CALBHI010000189.1 GCA_937894535.1 uncultured Verrucomicrobiota bacterium | reverse complement strand
ACCTTGTTGGACGAGTTCAGCCAGGACGGGAACAAAACGCGGAAACGGAATGCGGTCACGCACCAGCTTCACGGCACAGTAGGGCGCCCAAGCATTCATGGTTTCGTCCTGACTGAATGAGCGATCATGTTCACCGGCCAGGATTCTCCGCTCAACGATCCGAAGTGCGTCGGGATCACCGGCGAGGCACAGACTGACAAATTCCTCGTTGTAGGGCGAAGCCTTACGCCATGCCATTCCCGCCTTGATCTCGGCCAGGGCTGCGCGATCGCCCGCAGCAGCAAGCATGGTCAGCAGGTCGGCACGGCAGTCATCCCGGGAATATGGCAACTCCCTGCGAAGCAAGGCCATCGCAATCTCGGGGGGAGCCAACTCCAACACGGCGCGTGCGGCGGCGACAGATATCCCGCAATCCCCGAGGTCGTTGTGCAGTAGCTTCGCCATGGATTCGACATCCTTTGACCAGCGCAGGCTCACCAGGTGATCGAGCACGCTCCGGATGAAATCGCTGGAGCCATACTCGACGAAGGTAAACAACTGGGAAGCCAGGGATTCACCGCACAATGCAACAAGCGCATCAAGAGCGGCAATCCGAACAAAATCCTCCTGCGCCACACCCCCGGTTCGCATGATGTCAAACAGCTGCGCCACCCCATCTGCTCCCCGGTCACCAGAAGCAAGCGCGCGAATCTCGGCCATTTGATGTTCTCGCGCATCCACGACCAGAACGGGCGGCGCAACCGGGGGGGCGATACGGCGTGCCACGCGGTCTGGACCAAACGGGATGATCTCCGGGACTCGCCCCATTTGCTCCACACGAAGGACCAGTGGATCCATGGTATCGACAAGCAACTCAACTGGCTCCGCTTCAACGAAGCGATTTGGCGTAACCCCTTCCGGAGGCAACCAGGAGAGCACCATGCCGGAAGCCACGTCGATGACCGTCACATCGCCAAGTACACTGGCGACATACAAACGGCCCTCATCGTAACGGGGAACACCCACGGGGCCCCAGAAATCACACCGCCAACGACGCTCTCCGGAGTTCCGATCAAAGGCAAACACGACGCCGTTTTCCAGATTAGGAACAATGACCAGTCCATCAACCTCGACCGCGGATTCCGCGATCGCCGTGCGAACCGATGCCGGCCCCTGGTAAAGTGCCCGACGCGTCACCCGCGCCCTCGCTGTATCGCGCCGAATCACGAGTTCTATCGAATTGGTCCATACCGGAAGGCCTGACGAATCCACGAGGCGCACCATGCCGTCCGCACCAATCGTACACGAGGACGCTGTATTCGGCTTCCCTGCGGCCACGGAAGCCTGAGTACTGGTTTTCGCCATCGGACTTGACCGGGAAATCGATCGGAGGAATTGCTTCGCTTGCGTTACCACGAAACGGGCCTCGGGCGATGGCGCATCCATCGAAGCCAGGCGACGAAACAACGCCTCGCTTTCCTCCCGCCGACCCTTGCGGTACAGCATCAAACCGATGGTTTCCATGGCTTTCAGGATGTCATGGGTGGGCTCGATTGGTGCAGCCCCGCCCTCCATGCGCGCGAGTATGGACATCGCATCATTGACCGATCCGATTTGTCCTGCGGCCATGATTGCTTTGACCATCACGGGAGCATGGATCGAAGCATCCTGGACGGCATGGAACGCCTTGAGTGCTTGGTGGGGGCGCTTGCCGGCAAGAGCCATCACCATGGCTGAGCCGATCTGTTGACGATACTTCGCCCATTCAGGCAAAACCATGTACCGCACCAATGCGGCATAAGCCGGGCCCAGCGGGTTAGGTCCTCGGGCATCCTGTTCCATGCAGGCTACCAGGCACTCGATCGCCAAGGTTGTCTGGGCCATGCGCTCAAGCAACAGGCCTTTTTCCAGGCTCGCATCCGCGACGGCGAGCACCGCCATGGCCTCCTGCTTTCTGCCCGTTTCAATCAGGACCGCAGCCAACTTCTCACGAGCACGCGATTGAGCCGAGCGGTCAGCCAGATGATCGATCGCCGCGGACCATGCCACTACGACATCGTCCGTGCGACCCATGGCGGCATAGCTGGAAGCGATGGCGTTGTCGAAGGCCCACGTATCACCACTTTCGCGTGAACGGGCCAGTCCTTGATACAGGGCGGAAAGCGCATCCTCGTGTCGCCCCTGCTTGGCAAGAAGTTGCCCCACGAGAAGAAAATGACCCGGCGTACCGGAGTCCAGAAACGCCGCGGCTTGCGCCTGCCCGAGATCCAACGGATCACCGGAAAGCCCGATGGCTTCTCGTTCTCGCAGTCGTGCGGTACCCCGGTTGGATCCGACACGCGTGACCACGTGTTCAAGCGAAGACGCAATCTGCCGGCACAGCGCCAACGGATCACGGGCATCCTCGCTGGCGGTGATCCATTTCAGAACTCTTCCGGAGTCGGCATCGATCAACCGCCCCGAAAAGAGCACGACATCCTCATCCACATCCATGTACCCGGAAAGCACGGCATCCGCCCGAACCATGCGCCCCACGTCCAGCATGGACGTTCCGGCGTGCCCAACACTGAGACCGGTTTCCCTGAACAAGGTGTCGATCATAGCGCGATCCACCACGCGTATCGACTGATTCTCCGACAACACAACGGCCAGCATATCCGCCAGGGCCTCAGGGGGGATGCGTGATGAAGCCGCATCAGAAAGCGGCACAACGGGAGCCAGGGCAATGACGCGTGCATTACCCGCACCATCCGTTACCGCGCGCTCTATCTGGGCCAAGCGAGGAAACCGGAAAAACAGATTCGAGCGCACCACCGCGCTGACCTCGCTCGGATCAACCGTCGCGGCAGGTGCACTTAGAATCCGTAAACGCGCGGAATTGAGCAAGTCTTCCATCCACACATCCACATACACATCCATCGCAACGATGCGTTCGGAAAGCACCAAGCGGACGTCGGAGAGGTCAGGCGTATCGGAACGCGGATTCGACCCATCCGACAGGGTGAAATCCGTCATCATGCGTTCATCAACCAATTCGGCGCCAACACTACGCTCAACCAGCACCGCCCAGGGTTGGGTGTTCAACTCGGACATGACCGCCCGCATCAGCGGTCGGAGTGTAACACTGGCAGCGGGATTCTGGATGACACCCACGCGTAGCGGTTCGGGCGGACCAGGAATGGCCACCAATGGAAACTGTATCTTCTGATCCCCGTAAGGCCGACCCTTATGCGTGGATCCAGCCCGGCCCGGGGGTCGCAACCTTACAGGAATCCCGCACGTGACCGAGCCATAACCCTCAAACCAGGCGGAAGCTTTCATCGTACCATCGATGGCCAAGGCGTAATAATAAGCGGTTCCATTGACCACGTTCGTGTCCGCAAAAAAACCTTTTCCCGCAGGCACCCTTCCGATGATGGTTCCCTCGGAAAGAAACTCAGACGAGGCACGATCTAGGTCAACGTCTGCTTCAACCGCTCTCGACACAACGATGGACGGCCCGTCAATCCAGTCGTTCGTATTGTAGAACTGAAGCTCCCAACGAAGGACGACCTCGCCATCACCGTACTCCGCTTTCATGGACAACAAGGCGGGCGGGGTCACGACATGTACGGTGGACGTCTGAAGTTCGGCATCACGCGACCAGACAACGTTTATCGTATTGGAAACCGGACGTCCGGCGAGCATGGCGTAGTTTGCGAAGGTCAGGGATCTGTCGTCAATACGTCGCTCCCGACCGAGGTGATCGGAGATGATCACCTGCTGCCAACGGACGTTTTTCGCCCCCGAACCCACGGCAAAGGCGACCTCTGGCGTCGCGAAGCCGAAGGTCGGTTCGGTAAAGATGATGCTGGCTAGCGACGTCAGGGTACGGCCCGATGACCGGCCATCGGGCATTTTCAATGGCTCTTCAATCGAGACATCCACCCACGACCCGGACAGGCCCAATTCGGAATCCCACGCCTCCTTCCAGATTCGGCCATCTACTTGCACCCTGACATCCGGTTGGTGACCACTCTTGACGGGTAGGGTTACCCGGTGGTCTCCCGGAGGCAGTCTAGCCAACTCGGTCAATCCCCCAACCGTGACCCGCCCGATCGGCTCGTACACTCCCGCGAAGGAACGTATGGTCGAAGGAATCGCACACGTGAGCACGAGGTATCCGAAGTCGTTGGTAGTCAATTCCGCCTTCACGAGGGGAGGTGCTTCAATGGCACACGGCTGCGACTCGGCCAGCAGATCTCCTTTCGCGTCCAGAAACCGCACTTTATAGTGTATCGTACCACCCGGAGGCGGGTTGACATCCTTCAGCATGAACGTGTGCGTTACCGGTTGGTCGAGATCCTCAACGCCTGCATCGGCCGGATTCTGCGGGGGGTGGCGGGAAAGGAATCGCCTATCTTCAGCGTGAACCAGCGTAAAGGAATTCGTTCGATCGGCTGCCGGCGACCGGAGCAGTTCCACCGCAACCGCACCGGGAAAGCAGGAAAACCATGATCCCGGCCCTCGCAATGCCGTTTCTACAGAAACCAACACAAAACGCTTGTTGGTTTGCTGCCGTAGCCCGGGAGGTCCGTGCCGCTCGCCAACAATCCCGAGCTTTATGGACCACCGGTCCAGATAGGCACCTGCGGTATCTTCATCCGGATAAAGCAAAGGTGGCTTTTTCGCCGTATCCTCCGCCCGGTAAGCACGGATCTGATGCACGCTCCATGCGATGCTGAGGCCACACAGCAGCAGCACGATCACATTGCCTGACCGGGATCGGGCCATTTTCGAAAGCCTTGGTTTCCTACCGGCCCGCGATCACGGGCAGCATTCTCTCGGCAACACGCGCCGCCGCCTCCTGCAGAGCCGCCTTGCCCGCAATTTGTTCTGTAAGATCAACGACAACGGCGGTCTGGCGGTCGACGGCTATGACCGAATTATCCTTGCGGTTCACAGCCTGTATTTCAACCCGGGCCTTGACGCTGACGAGGTTGCCCCGTCTCATGGCGAATTCGCTGATTCCTTCCCCCGTAATGATCACATCGGCTTGTTTTTCGCTGCCGGTTCCGGCGGCGATCACCTCGAATCCGGCCTGCTTGCTCAGCAACACGAATTCCGTTTGTGCAGCCGGATCGATGGTCGACTGTCCGACATGCTGTTCTTTGATTTCAACCATTAACGTCGGCTTATCGCCTTCGCCCAGCAACGCCCTCAGGCTGGCAACCCGGTCAACCTCCGGAACACGGCCGGCGACGATGGTCTTGCCCTTCGTTGCGATCGCCTCGGCCACCTGACCCGCCAAGGTTTCCACCAGCGGACCAAGCTCATCGCTCATGCCGCCCTTGACCGACTCGGCCAACACGAGGCTGGTTTCCGTGCCAATCATCTTGGCGATCAGGTAAACCGTATTGTCGGACTCTACCACCGACCCGGTAATCAGGATTTTCGCACCGACCAGTTGCCCAACCTGTGCCGCCTGTCCTGGCGCCACAGCACCGGAGAGATTCAACTCCGACTCCTGAAGAACGTGATTGATCGCCGATCGTTCGACCAACCAGATGTCCGGATGGGCAGCCAACTCGGCGTAAAGGATATCAGCCACCTTGCCGGCATATCCAGCTACCGCTCGACCTCGCTCTTCGAAGTTCAGGATGGCGGTTGGATACACGTCCTGGCCACGAACGAACCCTGCCGCAAGGGTTAACATGAAGACACACACCGCATTAATCGACCTCATTTGAACTGCCTCCTTTTTTCCATAGATGCTTTTCCGGGACCATCTGTTCGAGCATGCCAGCAAACAGCCAACGCGCGCAGGGACTTTGTTCCCAATGCCGCACGATGCCGAACCCGCCAACCACCAGACGGCCTTGCTCGCCAAAGCGCACCTCAATCCATGACCAGCCTTTATCTCCGGGCAGCACACGCACGATCACCGATTGACGCACTGCATCCACCTCCATGGACGAAACAACCGATGAAACACCGGGTGACCAGACGGTCATATCGAGGCGCTTGTCGACATCCCTGATGGCTTCCTCCTGACGGAATACTATTGCATCAGGATGCACTCCGCCCTGCATGCGCGTTCCCGGCAGGATGAACTCCCCCTCGCTCGGGGCAAGACACAATACGGCACTCCCGTTGACCGCGCACTCGACCATGGCTTCAGCCAGTCCGCGGTACTCATGGAAAGAAATTCCTTCGCCGACCACGATCAACCCGTCCGCATGGCGAAGGTCATCGGGCCGGTTTATTCGACGGTATGGAATACCGGACGAATCCAACGTGTCCGCCGTTCGCCCAACAGGGTCAAAAAGCGACATTGGTTGCATGATCAACTGCGCTTTCCGTCCATCGAAGGGATCAGCGGGAAAAGCGTGGATGGTTCGTTCGATGACGGTTTGATCCAGCAGAACCTGCAAGGTCCATGACATGACAACCCCGGGCTTCACGGGTGGAATCTCAAACGAAACAGGAGTCGGCCCGCCGCCTTGCACCAACACCTCGCCGCGAGCCACGGTTGATGATCCTGCCGCGAGTCGCCAGCCAAGCCGTGTTCCAACCGGAGGCTCGTCGGTGACCAGTACATTCACCACCGCCGTTTGTCCGGCAAAGAACCCCGTATATGGATCAACAAAACGCATCCGGGACGGGCCCGATTCCGCCCGCGCCCCTTGCAGGGCCAAAGCAACAACGATGAGCGCACGGCGGACAACATGCGCCATGATACAACCAGCCCTTCCCGCTCGCTCATGGGAGCGATGCCTTTTCATTGATGGGGCCTCCTGTCCCTTCGTCCAACATGCTCCGGCTGTTGGAAGTCGTCAATATGAACCTATACAACAAAATCGCTTGATGGAATCCCCTGTTTCGACCTAGGCACGCCGGCACGCTTTTCCGGGTGCATACCGAGATCGCCGGATTGCGAAGTTCGCACGCTGTGCATCCATGACGCACAGCAAGAGGATTGCTGATCCAGATACTTTTCCCGCTTTGCCGCGCGGGGGTTCGGGTGTACAACGGGGCGCGAGGAGCATGACCATGTTCAAGACGATTCAACCGCAGGTGTGGGCGTTCGACGCGGAGTGGGCGCCGGACCCGCGCGCCGGGCGGGTGTTGTACCAGCTGCCGGCGGAAATGAGCGATGCGGAGGTGATGGTGGAGATGTGGCGGCGCGGCGGGGCGACCGAGGAGGAGCCGATGCCGTTCCTGAAGACCGCCTACTGCCGCCTGCTGTCTATCGCGGCGGTGCAGCGCAAGGTGAAGAACAACGAGGTCTCGCTGCACCTGCTCTGGCTGCCGCGCGACCTGACCGACGAGGCGCAGCAGGCCGAACGGTCGATCATCGGCACCTTCCTCCAGGCCGTCGGCAAGTTCCATCCGCAACTGGTCGGCTTCAATTCGCACGGCGCCGACCTGAAGATCCTCGTGCAGCGTGCGGTGATCAACGGTCTGCGCGCGCCCGACTTCTGCCGCCGCCCCGACAAGCCGTGGGAAGGTGCGGATTACTTCGCGCGCGGCAGCGAGGCGAACATCGACCTGCTGGACATCCTCGGTTCGTGGGGCAAGGGCGGCCTCTCCCTGCACGACATCGCTTCGCTGTCCGGCATCCCCGGCAAGTTCGAAGCCGCCGGCGAACAGGTTCCCCAGATGTGGCTCACCGGACGCTGGCGCGAGATCGTGGAATACAATTGCTACGACGCGCTGACCACCTACCTGGTCTGGCTGCGGCTGGCCCATTTTGCCGGCCACCTGACCACCGAGCAGTACGAGGAGGAACAGGAACTGCTGCGCCACTCGATCATGGAATGGGTGGAGAAACCCGAACTGGCCTTCCTGGAGAAATACCAGGAGGAATGGGACCGGTTGCAGCACGCGACCGGACAACTGTGATCCGGACCGGCGCGCGATGAACAGCATCCTCGTGCTCGCACCCGAACCGGGCGAGGTGGTCCGCCTCGACGCCCGTGCCTCCCACCATGTGCTCCACGTGCTCGGCAAGGGCGTGGGTGACACGGTGGTGGTCGGCCTGCTGCACGGCCCGGTCGCCCCGGTGACCATCCGCGCCATCGACGAAGGCCTCGTCGCAGTGGACCGCCCGCGCGGCCCCACCCCGCCGATCACGCCGGTCGAACTGATCCTCGCCCTGCCCCGCCCCAAGGTCATGAAACGGCTGTGGGCACCCATCGCCTCGCTCGGCGTCGAACGCATCACCGTCATCGGCGGCGACAAGGTCGAGGCGAGTTACTTCACCAGCCACGCCGTCGAACCCGACGAAGTCCGGATGCGGTTGATCGAAGGACTCGAACAGGTGCGCGACACGCGGTTACCCGAGGTCTTCGTCGAGTCCTCGTTCGACCGCTTCGCCCGGGCCTTCCTGCCGACTTGGCCGACGTCGGTGCGGCTGTTCGCCGATCCGGCGGGCGAACAGCGGGTGACCGACCTGATCCGCCCCGGCGAGACGGTCAGCCTCGCGGTCGGACCGGAGGGCGGATGGACGGACCGCGAACGCGAGGTTTTCCTCGCCCACGGCTTCACCCCGGTCAGCCTCGGCCCGCGCACCCTGCGCACCGACACGGCGGTGATCGCGTTGCTCGCCTTGGTGCGCGATGCGATGGGGTGACGCACCTCGACGCACACCATGTCCGGCCCACCCGGACGACCCCGGATCATTCGGGTGGCTCTGCCCGCTTCTACGGTTGTAACCGGGGGTGACCTTCCGGTATGCTTTTGTCCCATGGTTAAAACCTGGGAACCCAAGGCAGCCCAATCGGCGACCACGCCGTTTCTGGTGCGGCATCACTACCTGCTGTTGGCGGTCTTCGTGGTGCTCGCGTCGTTTGTCGCGTTTGGTCCGCGCCCGGACACGCTGCCGGTGGAAGCACAGCGGGTGCTCGGAGTCTTCGTGCTGTGCGCCTGCCTGTGGGTCAGCGGCCTGATCCCGCTGCAGATCACCTCGATGCTGGCCATCATCCTGCTCCCGCTGCTCAACATCCTGACCAGCGCGGAGGCGTTTTCGCTGTTCGGCAACCAGGCGGTCTTTTTCATCCTCGGCGCCTTCATCATCTCGGCGGCGCTGATCGACAGCGGCCTGTCCACGCGGCTGACCTGCCGGGCGTTGAACCTGTTCAGCGACTCCCCGACCAAGCTGCGCGACGCGATCCTGTTCATCGCCGCCTTCGCCAGTTTCTGGATGAGCGAACACGCGGTGGCGGCGATGCTGTTCCCGATCGTGCTGAACATCGTGCGTGCGCTGGGCATGAAGCCGATGCAGAGCCGCTTCGGGCAGAGTTTCTTCTTCGCCCTCGCCTGGGGCTGCATCATCGGGGGCATCGCGACCTACCTCGGCGGTGCGCGCAACCCGCTGGCCGCGGGCATCCTTTTCGCCGAACGCGGGATCGAGATAAGCTTCATGCGGCTGCTTAGCGCGTCGTTCCCGATCGTCATCCTGATCCTCGCCGCGGCGTGGGCCGTGTTGCGCGTGCGCTTCCCCGAGGAACCGGTGGACATCGCCGGCGCGCGCGACCAACTGGACCGCGAGATGCAGTCGATCGGCCCGCTGTCGCGCCGTGAACTCCGCATCGGCCTGGTTGCGCTGGCCACGATCCTCGCCTGGATCTTTGCCTACAAGGTCATCGGCCTCGCCACCATCGCCCTGCTCGCGGTGGCGGTGCTGTTCATGTTCCGGCTGGTCAACTGGTCGGAGATCGAGTCGAACGTGAACTGGGGCATCATCCTCATGTATGGCGGCGCGATTGCACTGGGTTCGGCGCTGCACTCGACCGGGGCCTCGTCATGGATCGTCGAGAACACACTCGGGCAGTACGACCTGTCGCCGTTCCAATTGATCATCATCATCGGCCTGTTGTCGCTGACCCTGACCGAGTTCATCAGCAACGCGGCGGTGGTGTCGGTGATGATGCCGATCGGCCTCGGCCTGGCCAAGACCACCGGCCTGTCACCCGAGGCGGTTACGCTGGCCATCGCCCTGCCCTCCGGCCTTTCCTACGTGTTGCCGATGGGCACGCCGGCCACCGCGATCGCCTACAGCTCCGGCTTCATCACCACGCGGCGTTTCGTGCTGTACGGCTTGCTGATGAACACCATCAGCATCATTGCCTTCATCCTGGTGACCAAGTTCTACTGGCCGCTGATCGGCCTGCAGTGACCGGCACGTGGACACGTTCCTCCATACCGGACTGGTCGCCGACCCGGTCAGCAAGGAACATGTCACCGGTCCGGACCACCCGGAAAACACCGACCGCTACGACGCCGCCTACCTGGCCCTGTGCCGTTCCGGGTTGATCGACCACCTGCAGAAAATCCCCAGCCGCGCTGCGCTCGACCCGGAACTCCAGCTCTGCCACCGCCCGGACTACCTGGCGCGGGTCAAGCGGGACATCGCGGCGGGCGCGCATGTGCTGAGCACCGGCGACACCGAACTCTCGCCGGGCTCGCTCGAGGCGGCGCGCCACGCCGTCGGCGGGGTGTTGAACGCGGTGGATGCGACCTGCCGCCGCGCGGTGAAAAACGCGTTCTGCCTCGTGCGGCCACCGGGCCATCACGCCACCGCCGACCGGGGCATGGGCTTCTGCCTGTTCAACAACGTGGCCCTTGCGGCGCGGCATGCCCAGCGCCACCACGGCCTCGCGCGAGTGGTCATCATCGACTGGGATGTCCACCACGGCAACGGCACGCAGGACATCTTCTACGAGGACGGCTCGGTCTTCTACTTCAGCCTGCACCAGGCCCCGCTGTATCCGTTCACCGGGGCGGCCACGGAGACCGGGGCCGGCCCGGGACGCGGCACGACGATGAACGTGCCGCTGCCAGCCGGAGCGGGCCGCACCGAGGTCATGTACGCGCTGAATCAACTGATCGCGGCGATGCAGGACTTCCGTCCGGAACTGGTGCTGATTTCCGCGGGCTTCGATTCCCGTTTCGACGATCCGCTCGGCGGCATGACCCTCACCGATGCGGATTTCGCCGATATGACCCGTGTCCTGCTTAATCTCGCCGCGACCCATGCCGGCAGCCGGCTGGTCTCGGTGCTGGAGGGCGGCTACAACCTCGGCGGGCTCGCCGCGGCGGTGGTCGCGCACGTACAGGCACTGAGCGACGCGGATTGAGGCCCGTGTACCATCACGCCTACCGCCGCGCGCTCGTATAGTACGCGATGATGCCCTCCGTCACCGCATCGGCATACTCGCGGAAGATGCTGGGGTAGGTGGCACCGTCGACAACCTGTTCGCCGTCGTAGTCACCGGCCTGGATGCGCGCATAAACGGTGCGGTTGTTCATGAAGTAGGGCTCGAGGAAGATCACCGGGCCGGGGAACTGCCGGTTCGCGGCGAGGTTGCGGGCGTACACGTACTGCGCGTCGTCCATCGGGTGCATCACCCCGCCCGGCCCGACACGGTACGACGGCGGCAATCCGCTCGCCGCGGCGAAGGCGGTGGCGATCGCGCGGGCGAGTCCCAGTTCCGCCTCGTGCGAACGTTCGAGCAGCTTGCGCACGAGAAACCACTTCTGGGTGGCGTTCGCCAATTCGCCGGCCTGGTAGTTGCCATGAACAAAAAAGGTCAGCCCGTTTTCATCGTACAGGGTTTTTTCGTCGCCGTAGCCGGTCGCGTTGAAGTGGATGCACAGGGTCAGGTCGGGCTTCAGCTCGCGGTTGAGCTTTTCGGCACGCGCGGTGATCTCCGCGTTGCGGTAAAACTGACGTTCGAGCGCCTTGCGCCGCGCATCGTGGCGCGAGCTTTCCGCGAACACGGCGGGCAGGTGGGCAAAACGCGGGTCGGCGGGCGGCAACGGCGTGTCGTTGGTCATCAACAGGTCGGGACGCACGGCGGTCATTGGCTCGAAATCGTCCTTCACCAGCACAACGTCTGCGCCGGCCGCGGCAAGGCGGTTGCTGAGCAGGTGGGCGACGTGCAGGTTCAGCGCGGCCTCCTGCACCGGCCAGTCGCGCTCGCGGTTGACCAGGAAAAACCGCTCCTCCATGCGCGACCAAGCCCCGCCGATGTGGCCGGGATCAAGGGCCACGCGGAGGCCGTGCAGCGGCGCGCCGTCGCGGCCGACGGGTTTGACCGGCGGCGGGCGGTCCTCGGGCGCGAAGCGCAGGGTGAACAAGGGGTCGCCGGCTTGTGCCTTGTCGTCGTAAATGGCCACGCCACCCTCGACGTAGCGCAGGTACGGAATCATGCCGCCGCCCGGCGCATAGACTTCGGCGAGCAGGCGCGCAAACGTATCGGCGCTCACCGTGTCGTGGAAGGCGGCGAGGTCCGACCAGTTCGTCTGGGCAAACGCGGGATGGATCAGCAGGAAGGCCGGCGCGGCCAGCAACAGGCGTCGAAGTTTGTTGTTCATTCGCCGTCCATGGTGGTTTATAAGGGAAAGTTTTCAACCACCAAATCAGGAAGAAGCACCATGACCATTCGATGCCGTTTCGCCCCCAGCCCCACCGGCAACGTCCACATCGGCAACATGCGCGCGGCGATCTACAACTGGCTGTTCGCGCGGCACCATGGCGGGCAGTTCCTGTTGCGGGTGGAGGACACCGACCGCGAGCGCTCGACGCCGGAAGCGGTGCAGACGGTCCTCAACGCGATGGACTGGCTCGGGCTGACCGTGGACGAAGCGCCGTTGTACCAGTCCACCCGGCGCGACACGCACCTCGCCGCCGCGGAGAAACTGCTCGCCGACGGCCGCGCCTACAAACTCGACAAGGGCGGCACCGGCAAGGGCGAGGCCATCCTGTTCAAGATGCCCGGCACGGACATGGCCTACCACGACCTCATCAAGGGGGAGCAGCAACGGCCCGCCAGTTCGCCGACGATGTCGGACTTCGTGATCGTCCGCTCGGATGGCAATCCGGTGTTCCACCTCGCCAACATCGTCGACGACATCAACCAGGGCGTCACCCACGTCATCCGCGGCGATGACCACGTCGACAACACGTTCCGCCACATCGCACTGATCCAGGCCCTCGGCGCGCCGGTGCCGGCTTATGCCCACCTGCCGATGATCGTCAACCAGCAGGGCAAACCCTATTCCAAACGCGACGGCGCGGCTTTTGTCGGCGATTTCCAGGAGCAGGGCTACCTCGGCGACGCGCTGTTCAACTACCTCGTGCTGCTCGGCTGGTCGCCCGGCGACGACCGCGAAGTACTCACCCGCGACGAACTGGTCTCCCTGTTCACCCTCGACCGCGTCCAGGCCAAACCCGCGCAGTTCGACATGAAAAAATTCCAGTGGATGAACAGCGAGTACATCCAGCGCACGCCCGACGCCGAGTGGACGCGCCGCTTCCGCGAGACCTTCCCCGAAGCCACCGATGCGTCCTACCTCGCCCAGGTCATCGCCCTGATGAAACCGCGCGTGAAGCTCTGGGCCGACATCGCCAATGCCGCCTACTTCTTCCGCGACGAATACCCGGTCGATACCGACGCCTACGCCAAACGCCTCGGCACCCCCGAAGCCCGCACCCAACTCGCCGCCCTCACCGCCCAGTACACCGCCCTGCCCAGCTTCGACGCCACCTCGCTCGAAACCGCCCTACGCACCACCGCCGAATCGCTCAGCCTCAAACCCGCCGACCTGATCCACCCC
>CALBHI010000188.1 GCA_937894535.1 uncultured Verrucomicrobiota bacterium | reverse complement strand
CTGGTCGATGGCCCTGACCCGCATCAGCACCCTCGAGTCCGGCCGCATGCCCCCGCTCGGCTCCACCGTACTCGACACCCAGAGCATCGCCCTCGTCACCGCCTGGATCACCGGCGAACTCGCCACCTACGAAAGCCGCGCCGACTGGCGCGCCCGCCACTTCGGCGACCCCGATGCCCCCGAAGCGCAACCCGGCGAGGACCCCGACCTCGACGGCCTCTCCAACGAAGCCGAATACCTCGCCGGCACCGAACCCACCAACACGCTCAGCGTGTGGGAATTCACCACCTTCGCCGAAAGCGATCCCCACCCGGCCCTGCTCGTGAACATCCCCGCCCAAGCCGGCGTGGACATCCAGGTCACCACCAGCCTCGTCGATGCCGCCTGGTTCAGCCTCGACACCCCGGCCAACTCGCCCGTCCACCGCGCCGCCGACGCCACCGTGCCGTTCGCCGATCCCGACGCCACCAACCACGTCGAACGCTACTACCGCGCCCGCGTCTACGAACCGTAACCCCGAACGGCTTCGACCATCGCAGCATCAGGGTTTTGCCGAAACGTCCTCCGCGCCGCCGGTATCACTTGCCGCTCCCGGCGCGTCCCGTTGTAATCGGCACCATCGGCCGCACGACCCACGGAACAAGGAGATCTGACCATGCTGAAATTCGCCCTGACCGCCCTCGTCTTTACCGCCACCGCCGCCCCGTTGTTCGCGCGCAGCGAGCCGATCCAACCGATCCGCCCTCCGCAGAACATCAACCTCGGCATGGTCGAACTCGGCAAGAAACTCTACTTCGATCCGCGCCTCTCGAAGTCCGGCTTCATCTCCTGCAACTCCTGCCACAACCTCTCGCGCGGCGGCTCGGATAACCTGCCCACCTCGATTGGCGACCAATGGCAACGCGGCCCGATCAACGCCCCCACCGTGCTGAACTCGAGCCTGAACGTCGCGCAGTTCTGGGACGGCCGCGCCGCCGATCTCCAGGAACAGGCCGGTGGCCCCATCGCCAACCCCGGCGAAATGGCCTTCACCCACACCCTCGCCATCGATGTACTCCAGTCCATCCCCGGCTACGTGCGCGAGTTCAAACAGGTGTTCGGCACCGGCACCATCGCCATCGAACAAGTGACCGCCGCCATCGCCGAATTCGAGAAAACCCTGGTCACCCCGAACGCCCGCTTCGACCAGTGGCTGCTCGGCAAGGACGACGCCCTGAACGAAACCGAACTCGCCGGTTACCAGCTCTTCAAGGCCAGCGGCTGCATCGCCTGCCACAACGGCGAAGCGATCGGGGGCAATTCGTTTCAGAAGATGGGCATCGTCGAACCCTACCACGCCACCAGCGCCGCCGAAGGCCGCTCGGCCGTGACCGGCAAGGACGCCGACCGCTTCAGCTTCAAGGTCCCCACCCTGCGCAACGTGGAAATGACCTATCCCTATTTCCACGACGGCGCCGCCGACACGCTGCCCGAAGCGGTGGACATCATGGGCCGCCTCCAACTCGGCAAACAATTCACCCCCGAGGAAAACGCCCGGATCGTCGCCTTCCTGAAAACCCTCACCGGCGACCAGCCCAGCTTCATCCTCCCCATCCTGCCGCCCTC
>CALBHI010000187.1 GCA_937894535.1 uncultured Verrucomicrobiota bacterium | reverse complement strand
CGTGCCCCTCCCGTGCGGAAAGAAGCACCCGCCTGCGGGCACGCGGAGCGTGCCCCTACCGTGTGGGCAGCAACCCCGGAGGGGCAGGCTCCTGCCTGCCCGCGTTCACCTGCCGAGCACGAATTGTCCGTCCTAGTTCGCCCTGTCTTGGGCACGCGGAGCGTGCCCCTCCAGGGGCGGAGGTAATGCCGGAGGGGCAGGCTCCCGCCTGCCGCGCTGCGGTGTCGTACGGTCATTCGTCGTGCCACATCAACACGTGCTGCTCGCCTTGATACGGCCAATCATCGGGCGAGGTCACATGGCCGTGCCGCACGGGATTTCGCCGCACATAGTCCCATTTCTGTCCATAGGATTCCCCTTGCCGCAATTGACGATCCCAGACGTCGCGTTGCCAGAGCGGTTTGTCGGCTTCGCGGGGCCATTGCCGGGTAGCCATCGACTTCCAGAACGCAACCCAGTTCTTCACATTCGGCGCATCGCGGCGTGCCGGGGCGCAGAACAGATGAAGGTGATCGGGGAGGATGACATAGCGGCCGACCAGCCAGGCGTCGGCGCGCTTCCAGGCCTCGATCAGCAACGCATGGGCTTCGGGCGTCGCCAGCAGGGGGCGTCGATGCCGGGTGCAGACGGTGCAGAAGACGATATTGGATCGATGGCCGTGATCATTCAGCGATCGACGCGCTGGGTAGTGCCGGTCCGGGTGGTTGTGTTCATGTGCCGCCATGGCGGCAGACGATAGTGCATCCTCGTTCGGAGGGGCAAGCTCCGGTTGGCGCGTCTTGGGTACGTGGAGCGTGCCCCTCTTGCGCGGGAAGAAACGTCAACCCGCGGGCACGCGGAGCGTGCCGCTCCCGTGTGGGGAGCAACCCCGGAGGGGCAGGCTCCCGCCTGCCCTTCTTCGACTTGGGATTGGCAGTGGATTCGGGGAGTGGTACACACGGTGAAACAAGGAGCAACGCCATGAATTGCGTGAGATGCCAAACCAGGATGAAGAAGGTGGTGAAGGATCAGGTGCTGGTGGATCAATGCACGGAGTGCGGCGGGATCTGGCTGGACGGGGGCGAATTGGCGATGCTGGAGCAGGGGGCCGGTCTTGAACAAGCCGAGATCATGCAGCAGGCCCGGCAGGAATTGCTGAAAGAAGCCGAGCGTTTGGTGTCCGTGGTCGGTTTTTGTCCGACTTGCGAGCAGGAGAGATTGCATCCCGTGCAAAAACGCGGCGTCGAACTTGATGTCTGCCGGCATTGCGGCGGGATGTTCCTGGACGCCGGCGAACTGGAACAGATGCTCGAAGGCGAACAGAAGCAGAGTTTCTTCGCCTCCGTGCTCGTGTTGATCCGCGGTTGACCTCGACGAGCGACGTGCGACGTGGGCACGCGGAGCGCGCCCCTCCTGTGCGGGGAGCAACCCCGGAGGGGCAGGCTCCTGCCTGCGCGTCTTCGGTGTATGTGTCAGGACGGATTCCCGATTTCGGCAAAGGGCGTGACCCATTCGGCGTCGGGGAAGGCGGCGCGGGTGGCGGGGATGGTTTCCTGCCGGGCGATGAGTTTGAGGCTGGGACCGGCGTCCATCGTGAAATAAACCGGCACGCCTTCGCCCCGCAGCGCCCACACCCGGTGCATCGCGGCGACCGATTCCGCTTTCCAAAACAACGTGGGCGGCCAGGCGGCGAGCGCGGTGGCGTGCATGGTGAGGGCATTGTTCTCGGCGGTTTTGCCCAGCGTGTCGAAATCCGCCGTGCGGATGGCTTCCCGCACGGTGACGAGGTCGCGGGCGACCTGCTCCGGCCACGCGGTGTAGAGGCGTGACGTCTCAACCGTTCCCTGCATGGCGTCGCGCGAGCTGATGGCCTTTTCGGCAGTGGATATCTTGATCAACCCGATCGCCAGGTCCGGCCAGGTCGCATCCAACCGGTGGGCCGTACTGTCCATGCCGTCGGCGCGTTCCCCCGCCTGCCACTCGACAAAACCCTGGTAGACTGAACGGCTGGCGCTGCCGCTGCCGAGGCGGGCGAGAATGGAGCGCTGCCCGGGGGTCAGGTTCCATCCGTGTAGGTCGTCGAGGGCGAGTACCAGCGCGGCATAGCCGGAGGCGGAGGACGCGAGGCCGGCCGCGGTGGGGATGGTATTGGCGGTGAGCACGCGGTAACCGCGGCCGGGCGCGGGGCGGACGAGGTCGAGGTAGGCGCGGAGCCGGGCGGCGAAGGCGGTGTCGGGAGGAACCGGGAGGCCGTTGAGAATCACCTCGTCCGGGCCGTCGATCGGCGCGATGGAGGTGGTGGTGCCGAGGTGGCCGAGGCTGATCGAAAGGCTGGAGGTGACCGGCAGGTTGAGCTGGGTATCGCGTTTGCCCCAGTACTTGACCAGAGCGATGTTGGAAGGCGCACGGCCATGTCCCTCCGCGGTCACCGGCTCGCGGCGGCCACCGATCAGTTGATTCACCACATCGAACTTAGTCACAACGAACACCCTCCTGCGCGACCGTCACATCATAACGCGGAAAAGCCGACGGTGTCGATCCGGTGGCGCGGCCCCAGCCGATCACGCAGTCGCCGAGGCCGGATCCGGAAATCTTTGCGCCACGGATGCCCGGCTGACCGCGCAGCGCATCCACGCAGGCGGCGAGCTCGGGTGTGTTGACGCCGAGCTCCTCCATCTGGGATTGCCCCTCGTCGAGGGCGTGTTGCCAGTTGGCGGTGTCGTGGCCGGTCAGCGCAGTCGCGGCGCGCGCGACGTTGCTGCCGATGCGGGCGTAAAGGGCGTGCAAGGCGTCGTGGCGGTCGCGCCAGTGGTCCTCCACCCAGGCGATGACCTCCGGGGTCGGTTTCTTGTAGCCGCAATAGAGGGCGGTGATGGGGGCGGGCGCATCGGACAGCCGCGACGCCGTCGGTTCCTGCATGGCGTACCGGACCACGCCGCCGAGGCAACTGGCGGCGGCATCGGCACCGGAACCGCGGCCCTGCACATGCTGGATCACGGCGCGGGCTTCGGGGAGCAGGGCTACGGGATCGAGCGGATCGCCGGCCGCCATGTGCAACGCGCCGAGCATGGCGGCGGTCACGGCGGCGGAGGTGCCGAAGCCGATGGTCGGGGGCATGTCAGCGGTGATGACGGCATCCAGGCCGCCGGGCAGGGCGCGGGGGCGTTGGCGCAGGGCGGCGAGCACAAAGCGGAACGACGGATGTTCGGGCAGGTCATCGCGGTCGGCCTCGTAGTCTCCCAGCGCCGAGGTGAGGTTGACCAGTCCGTCGTTGCGGGGCAGCAGCGATACGCGCACCCGGTGGTGGATCGCGGCGACGAGGCAGGGGAACCCGTGGAGCACCGCATGTTCGCCGAGCAGCATCAGGCTGCCGGGGGCGGAGATCTGAAACGGGCGCGTCACGGTCTGCCCTTCATCTGGTGTTGCTTGGTCACGATACACCCATACATTCGGCTTTTCAGGGAATGGCCCCGGCGTGGATGATACTTGGATTCTTCGGGCCGCGAAACGACGTCCGGATTTACCACGCTTTCTGCGTTGAACCCTTGGGTGCGGACACGAGTCCAGCCCCCA
>CALBHI010000186.1 GCA_937894535.1 uncultured Verrucomicrobiota bacterium | reverse complement strand
GACCGGCGCCGTTGACCATGCACCCGATATCGCCATCGAGCTGGACGTAACTCAGGCCCTTCGACTTGGCGAGGATCTCGTTCGGATCCTCCTCGCCCATGTCGCGCAGCGCCTCGATGTCGGGATGGCGGAACAGGGCGTTGTCGTCGAAGTTGACCTTGCCGTCGAGGGCGATGACCTTGCGGTCGTTGGTCAACACCAGCGGATTGATTTCCACCAGCGAACAATCTTTCTCCACGAACACCGCGAACAGTTTCCGCATGATGTCCAGCACCGGTTCGGTGTGGGCAGTGTCCTCGAACAACTGGCCGGCGGCGGCCCGCGCCTCGGCTTCGGGAAAAGCGAGGGAGGACGTGCTGAACTTGAGGATCTTCTCGGGGGTTTTCTCGGCGACTTCCTCGATGTCGATGCCGCCGGCCGCGCTGGCTATGAAGAGGATGGAGCGGGTCGAGCGGTCGAGCATGACACTGAGGTAGGCTTCGCGGGCGATGGACGAGCCGGCTTCGACCCAGACCTTGCGGACGGTGCTGCCCTTGATGTCCATGCCGAGGATCTTCGCGGCGGCGGCGCGTGCGTCCTCGGGTGTATTCACAACCTTGATGCCGCCGGCCTTGCCGCGGCCACCCGCATGGACCTGCGCCTTGATCGCGACCTTGCCGCCGTGTTGCGCCGCTGCGGCGGCCGCCTCGTCGGGCGTGGTGGCCAGCACGCCGGTCGGCACCGGGATGCCCGCCTGCTGGAACAATTGCTTTGCCTGGTATTCGTGGATTTTCATACGGGGGCGGATGGTAGGCCCCGGCTCGCGGTTCGGGCAAGTGATTTCGCTGCTTCTTCATGCGCTTTCTCCTTGCCCGCCGTGCCGGCAAAGGACAGGTTAGCGCCATGAACCGTTTCACCACGCTTGCCATCCACATCGCGGGTCTTGTCCTGCTCACCGCCTGCACCACGCCGCGCCTGGAGACCCCGGTTCCGCTCGCCGCCCAGGAAAAGGCCGCCCTGCTCAACCGCGCGAAGGCTCCCCAGGTATTCGGCCTCACCGCCTACACCTCGCCGGAAGGGGCGGTCTTTGCCGGCGGCTTCCGCCAGTACGAGGGCCATATTGCCCGGGTCGCCTTCGCATCGGACCCCAACACGACGACCCCGGCGGTCAAGGTCAACGACGACAAACTGATCATGCTGCTGGACAGCAGCGCCAGCGAAAGCTGGATCACCACGGAAGCGGTGGCGACGCTCAAGGCGATCGCCCTCGCCGGGCCCAATCCGTTTGAAAAGACACCCCGGCACGTCTATGACAGCATCGGTGGTTTCGCCACGGTGGTACCGCGCCTCACCATCGACAAGCTGCAGGTCGGGAATGTCATCGCCTACGCCCGCAATGCCCGCGGGCCGCTGGGCGCCCTGACCCGCTGGGAAAAAACCCCGCCTTTTGACGGCGTGCTCGGCGCGGACTTCCTGCGCACCTTCCGGTTCACCCGGATCAGCCTGCGCAGCCGTTACCTGGTCTTCTCGGCTACCGATGCCTACCCTCCACCCGCCGCCCCGCTGGCCACGCTGCCGACCATCGAACTCAACGGGGCCATCGCCGTCGAGGCGCTGGTCAATGGCGAAAAGACACCCGCCATCCTCGACATCGCGGGCGACTTCGAAGTCGCGATGGCTTCATCCGACCAACCGGTCATCCGCCAGCTCAGCCTCGGCGACCTCGTGTTCCGCCAGGTCAACGTGGATTCGGCCTACGAACTCGGCCTCGGCCGCGATACCCCGCTCCGCATCGGCCGCCAACTGCTCGAGCGGTTTGATCTGGTCATCAACAACCAGGGACGTGAAGTCATCTTCGAACGTCCGGTTCAATAAACCGCCTCACCGCGGGCACGGCCCGAATAAAACGTTTTTCCGCGAAGAACGAGCGATTTTGTTAGCAAACGGTGAGCGCCCCCCTATGATGTGCAGTCATGATTACTGCATCATCGCACGGTTCGTATCCCCCTGGGTTCCGGGGTCGTCGGGGACTCAACTGGTCGGCGCTCGGTTTGATGTATGCGTCGTACTACATGTGCCGGTATAACTTCCGGTTTGCCGGTCCCGGCATGAATTCGGAGTTCGGCTTCCAGTCCAGCGACCTCGCCATGCTCTGGGTGGTGTGGTCCCTTGCCTATGGCACCGGCCAGCTGATCAACGGACTATTTACCGACCGCATCGGCGGAAAATGGTCCATGCTGACCGGCGCGATCGGCACGATCGCCTGCAACTTCATTTTCGGTTTCTCGTCCTTTGTCGGCACGTTTTCCACCTTCGCGCTGATCGCCCTGCTCAACGGGTGGTTCCAGTCCTACGGCGCGCCGGGCATGATCAAGATCAACGCCGCATGGTTCCGGAGAACCGAGCGCGGCACGTTCGCGGGCATTTTCGGGATCATGATCCAGTTGGGGCAGTTGGCCATCAACACCCTCGCCCCGTTCCTGCTCGCCGGGTTCACCATCTCGCTTTGGACGATCGGCACCTGGGTCGTCGAGCCCGGTGAATGGCGCATCCTGTTTATTATTCCGCCCTTCTTCACCGCGGCGGCGGCGATCTACCTATTCTTCGCGGTCAAGGAGGAGCCTGCGGCGGCCGGTTACCCGGATGCCATCGAGGACGAGCTGGACAATTCCGCGGGAACGCGGGTCAGCCTGAAGGAGTCCTTCACCACCATCTTCACCCACCCGCTCGTCTGGTTCTACGCGATCGCCTATGCATCCACCGGCGCGGTCCGCCACAGTTCGGACCAGCTCTCGGTCATGTTCTTCACCGAGCAACTGGGCATCAACTGGAAAACCAAGCCGGTCGCGGTCATCGTGATCATGAACCTCATGACGGCGGCCGCGGTGGTGGGCTCCATCGCCGCCGGATACATCAGCGACCGGTTTTTCAAGGGCCACCGTTCCCCGGTGGCCATGGTGCTCTACTTCACCGAGGCGGTGGTGCTTGCCACCGCAGCCACCGTGATGCTGGCGGGATTCATCCAGCCCGGCACCCTCGGCGTATTCCTCGGCGGCCTGTTCCTGGTGCTGACCTCCCTGACCGTCAACTCCACCCATTCCATTGTCGGCGCGGCGGCACCGATGGATATCGGCGGCAAAAAGATGGCCGGGTTTGCCGCCGGCGTCATCGATTCGTTCCAATACTATGGTTCGGCGCTTTGCCTGTTCATCACCAGCATCGTGCTGGATAAATACGGCTGGGCGGGATGGTATCCGGTGATGATCAGTTTCGCGCTCATGGGCGGGTTCGCGATGTTCCTGCTCACCCGCAAACAGAAACGCCTGGCCGCGGCGGCGGCGTAGCCGACCACCCACCGTCCCCGTTTCGCACCGCGGACACCTAACCCGTCGGAAAGCCTCGCGGCTTCCCGGCGGGTTTTTGATTTGTTACCCCCTTTCCACCAACAAGTTGCCACTACCCGACGCGGCGCGGTTAGAAAACCGTTAAAAAGTCGTTCGCCATTGACCCGATACCGCCCACCCGCGATGATGCCACGGACTTCAACCTGAACCAGTCCGGGGTGTTATGGCGGTATCGATTCGATTTGAGCACGTCACGAAGTGTTTCGGCGACAACCGGGTCGTGGACGACATCGACCTGACCATTGAGCCGGGGGAATTGTTTTTCCTGCTCGGTCCGAGTGGTTGCGGCAAGACGACCCTGCTCCGCTGCATTGCCGGTTTCTACATTCCCGACTCCGGGAAAATCTTCATCGGCAACCGCGACGTGACCAACCTCGCCCCGGAAGACCGCGACACCGGCATGGTCTTCCAAAGTTATGCGCTCTGGCCGCACATGTCGGTGCGGGAAAACGTGGCCTTCGGCCTGGAATTGCGCAAGGTGCCGAAGGCGGAGATCCAGCAGCGGGTGGCCGAGGCGCTCGCCGCGGTGAAGATGACCGAACGGGCCGACTACAAACCGAACCAGCTTTCCGGCGGCCAGCAGCAGCGCGTGGCCCTGGCCCGCGCCCTCGTGGTGCGCCCGCAGTGCCTGCTGCTCGACGAACCGCTGTCGAACCTCGACGCGAAGTTGCGCCTGGAGATGCGCGGCGAAATCCGCCGCATCTGCAAGCAATTCGGCCTGACCGCGGTGTACGTGACCCACGACCAGAAAGAGGCGTTGTCCATCGCCGACCGCATCGCCGTGCTCGACAAGGGCAAGATCCAGCAATGTGGCTCCCCGCGTGATGTGTACAAGACACCCCGCTCGCGGTTCGTCGCGCACTTCATCGGCGAAACGAACTTCATCGACGCGACGGTGGAGCGGATCAGCGCCGGCGCGATCCATCTTGCCTCGCCAATCGGACCGGTCACCAGCACCGGGACCCCCGCCGAACCGGTCGAGGTGGGCCAGAAGGTTACCTTGTCGGTGCGGCCGGAAGTGATCCATGTCGGCTACGAACCGCCGGAGGATGCCGGCAACGTGTTCGATGCCGCCGTGCATGACACGATCTACCTCGGCGAGATGGCCCAGCACGAGGTCAACGTGATGAACCGTTCGTCCGGCCATGCCGGCGACGTGAAACTGAATGTGTTCGACATGAACCCGAAGATCGTCGCCCTCGACGGCGAACGCCAACTGGCCAAGATCTGGTTCCGCACGAACAACGTCGTGGTGTTGAAACACTGACCGGTCCGCCGCCATGAAGCGCAACCTCGCCATCATCCTCATCGCCGCCCTGGTGGTTTCGCTTCCGTTTATCTTTCGACGCCCGGCCCCGGTCGGAGCGTGGAAACCCGGCGATCCGGAACTGGTCATCGTGACCGCGCACAACGAGGCGATCCGCTACGAGTTCGCCACCGCGTTTTCCCGCTGGCACCAGGAGCGCTTCGGCGCGCCGGTGAAGATCGACTGGCGGGCCATCGGCGGCACGTCGGAGATCGCCCGCTACCTCGTCGCCGAATACGTCAACGCCTTCCGCGCCTGGTGGCGCAACCAGGGCCGCGACTGGCCGGCCGGGGCCAGCGATACCGTGGTGGACCGCCGCTTCAACACCAAAACCCCGCCCACCAACCCGGCCGAGGTGCCGCGCTGGGAAACGTTGCGCGACCTGCATGCCGCATTCCGCGCCACCGACGACGCCACCCAGTTCGGCAGCCGCATCGATCTTTTCTTCGGCGGCGGCGAGTACGACCACAGCCGCGTCCACGGCCAAGGCCTCACCGTCGCCCCGTGGCCGGAGGGCGAGGAACCGGCCAGCTTGTTCCGCACCGACGATGGCGTGGACCTGATCCCGGCGAAGATCAGCGGCGAAACCTGGCGCACCCCCACCTTCTTCGGCAACGCGGTCAGCACCTTCGGCATCTGCTACAACATGGACCGGCTGACCGACCTCGGCAAGGCCGCCCCGCCCGCCCGCTGGAACGACCTGACCGAGCCCGCCTACTTTCGCCAACTCGGCATGGCCGACCCGACGAAAAGCGGCAGCGTGGCCAAGGCCTTCGAGTTGATGCTCCACGCCGCCTGCCGCGAGGCGGTGGATGCGGCCGGGTTTAGCCAGGAGCAGATCGACGCCTTCGAAGCCTCGATCGCGAAGGCGAAGCTGCCCGACGGCGAACTGCCCGCCGACGTTCCCCCCGCCTACCAGCAGGCCATCGAAACCGGCTTCCTGAGCGGCATACGGATGATCCAGCTCATCGGCGCCAACGCCCGCTACTTCACCGACTCCGCCACCAAGGTGCCGATCGACGTCAGCATGGGCAACGCCGCCGCCGGCATCGCCATCGACTTCTACGGCCGCTACCAGGCCCAGGTCAGCACCACGCCGGACGGCGTCGCCCGCATGGCCTACCTGACTCCGCTCGGCGGTTCCGGGGTGAGCTGCGATCCGATCAGCCTGTTGCGCGGCGCCCCTCACCGCGAAACCGCGGTGCGCTTCATCGAGTTCGTACTCAGCCCCGAAGGCCAGCGGCTCTGGACCTACCGGCCCGGCACCCCCGGCGGACCCGAGAAATACGCCCTCCGCCGCGTGCCGATCCGCCGCGATTTCTATCCGTCGGATCACCCGGAACTCCAGGCCCGCCACGAGGAACACCGCCGCCATGCCGCCGACGACCTCGCCGACCCGGCGATCAACCCCTACGAACTCGCCCAGCACTTCACCTACTACCGGCGCTGGACCGGCGGCCACTTCGGCATCCTGCGCGACCTGATCCGCGCCATGTGCATGGACTCCTCCGCGGAGCTGAAAACAGCATGGCAGACCATCATCGACCACGGCGGCCCGTCCGCCCAACCCGAGGCCATGGCCCTGCTCCAACGCCTGCCCGAAGTCCCCGTCCCCTTCACCTGGGCACAGTCGCTGAAAGTGCCCGGCGAACGGCTCGACTACATGCGCACCTGGACCCTCTTCTTCCGCGACAGTTACCGCCAAGCCGCCGCCGCGGTCGTCCCATCACCATCACCCATTCCCCATTAACCATCACCCATTCTCCCCCTCCCCATGCGCGCGAAACTTTCATGGTCCATCTTCATCCTGGTCTCGGTGATCTTCGGATTCCTGTTCCTTGCCCCGTTGTGGATGGTGGTGAAGGGCGGGTTCATCGATGAAGGCCGATTCACCCTCGCCTACCTGCGCGGGGTGTTTCAGAACCCGGTGTACACCGAAGGCCTGGTCAACAGCCTGCTGCTGGCCATCGGCACGACCACGCTGGTCACCCTGATCGCGGTGCCGCTGGCCTGGCTCGGCAATAAATACGACTTCCCCGGCAAGAAACTGGTCAGCGGGCTGATCCTGGTGCCGATGATCCTGCCGCCGTTCGTCGGGGCGATCGGGTTCCAGCAGATCCTCGGCATCTACGGCGGCCTGAACATCGCGCTCGGCCTGGGCCCGATCGACTGGCTGGGCAAGTTGCAATACTGGGGTGTGATCAGCCTGCAGGCCCTCGCCCTGTACCCGATCATGTACCTCAACGCCTCGGCCGCGCTGGCCAATATCGACCCGGCGATGGAAGAGGCGGCAGCCAACCTCGGTTGCCGCGGCGTGAGGAAATTCTTCAAGATCACCCTGCCCCTGATCATGCCCGGCCTGTTCGCCGGCGGCACCATCGTGTTCATCTGGAGCTTCACCGAACTCGGCACCCCGCTGATCATGAACTACACCAAGTGCGCCTCGGTGCAGGTGTTCGACGCGCTGAAGGAGATCGGCACGAACCCGTTCCCCTACGCGCTGGTGTTCGTGATGCTGGCGATGAGCGTGTCGCTCTACGCGCTCGGCAAGTTCGCGTTCGGGGGCAAGGCCTATGCGATGCAGAGCAAGGCCGCAACCGTGTCGGCCACCGTGACCGCACGCGGCCTGAAGGGATGGCTGGTGTTGCTGCCGTTCGCCTTCGTCATTTTCGTCGCGCTCACCCCGCACCTCGGGGTCATCGCCACCAGCTTCACCACCCCGGGCAGCTGGTACCAGAGCATCCTGCCGCAGGATTTCACCAGCGCAAACTATGTCGAGGCGCTCGGGCATTCGATGACGGTAAGCAGCATCCGCAACAGCCTGTTCTACTCGGTCCTCGCCGTGATGTTCAACACCGTGCTCGGCATCGCCATCGCCTACGTGGTGGTGCGCTCGACCATTCCGCTGCGCGGCGTGCTCGACGCACTGGCCATGCTGCCGCTCGCGGTGCCCGGCCTGGTCATGGCCTTCGGCTACCTCGCCATCAGCTCGTACCTGAGCAACCAGGACTGGGTGAAGGAACAGCCGTTCTGGCAGAACCTGCTCGATGTACGCACCAACCCGACGCTGTTCCTGGTCGTGGCCTACGCCATCCGCCGCCTGCCCTACATGGTGCGCTCGGCGGTGGCCGGCCTGCAACAGACCTCGGTGACGCTCGAGGAGGCCGCGGCCAACCTGGGCGCGAGCCTGTGGACCACGCTGCGCAAGATCACCATCCCGCTGATCATGGCCAACCTGATCGCCGGCGGCCTGCTCGCCTTCTCGTTCAGCATGCTCGAGGTGTCGGATAGCCTGATGCTCGCGCAACGCGAGGATTTTTATCCGATCACCAAGACCATCTACGAATTGTTCCAGTTGATCGGCACCGGCAAGTACATCGCCTCGGCCCTCGGTGTCTGGGCGATGATGTTCCTGACCGTGACGATCATCGGCAGCAGCCTGATCCTCGGCCGCAAACTCGGGGCGATCTTCCGCGTGTAGTCCCGCGGCGGCCGGGTGAACGTCCGCAAAAAAAAGATTTCCGTCCCGCGGGATTTTCGTGTTCCTTGATGGAACCCCATGCGCACCTTCCTGATCCTGCTGCTCCTGTCCGGCCTGCTACCCGCGCTGGGGGATACTTTTTCGCTGGAGAAGAAGGAGGACCGCTACACCCTGGTGTCGAGCGGCGCGCCCCTGTCCGAGATTCTCGCCGCGATCAACCGGCACGAAGCCGCGACGTTGCGGTTCTACAGCGACACCGAACGCCCGGTGCATGCGACCTTCCGCGACCTGCCCCTGGAGCAACTGCTCGACCGCCTCCGCGTGAGTTTCCTGTTGTTGTATGAAAGCGACGCGGACGGCACCTACCGGCTGGGCGATGCGGTGATGCTGGGTTCGGATGCGCGCGCAACCGACCCCGAATCCGCCGCTGCGATCCGCGCGCTGGTGCGCGATCTGCGCGACGACGACATCCGCTGGAACGCCCACGATGCCTATTACCGCCTGCAGGAACTCGGTTGCGCGGCCGTGCCCTTTCTCGAGGAGGCGCTGTACAGCGACGATCCGCAAGGTCGCCACATCGCGGCAAACCTGCTGCGCACGCTGTGTCCCGATCATCCGGTGAGCGAACGCCTGATCGAGGTGACGCTGGAGTTGCTGCGTGGTGGCGAAGACGCCTACGCCGGCGAGCTCGTGTACACGGCTGCGGCCTTCGATTTCCTGGCCGGCTCGAACGTGTATCCGCTGGCCCGCTCGCGCATCCTGAATCAACTCAACAACCCGGACCCGGCGGTTCGCTTGTATTCCAGCCTGCTCGCGGCCAACCACCGCGAGGTTGCCTTCGCATCGAGCCTGGTCCGCACCCTGTTGCCGCACCTTGCCGACAACGACCTCTCCGGCGATGCCGGCGCGGCCGCGTACGCCTTGCGGCAGCTCGCTCCGCTCGCACTGCCCCAGCTCAAGGCGGCACGCCAGGCCAGTACGGATGCCCAACAGCAGGAACTCCTCGACCTGATCATCACCTCCACCGAGTCCGGCAAAACCCGGTCCTTCTATCCGACCATGTATGTCGGCATCCCCGGGAACCCGGCCGAGGAAACGAGTTGGATCAATCCGGCGCGGTGGCGCGCGGAGGATTTCCCGGACGCCCAGGGCCGTTATGCACACGGCGGAGTGAACCGGCTCACCGCGCGCGATTACTATGGCCCCTGGGAACCGCCGCCGCCGGACGAGGAAACCGACGAACCTGCGCCTGCCCCATCGGCAGCCCCGGCCGAGGACCTGTTTTCCTACCGCACCAAGACCGGGGAAACCGCGGCCTCCATCGCCCAGAAGTTCAGCACCCCCCTGGATCGCCTGATCGCCGCTAACCCCGGCCTCGACCCGTCGCTGCCGCTGGCCTCCGGCACGCAGCTGTTCATTCCGTGGGAATGAAGGCGCCCCCCGGACCCGATGACCCGAGGGATGAAATGCCGCCCGCTTCAGGTTCGCGTCACGGCCATAACCAGATGAGGTAGGCACCATAACCGGCGAGCAGCAACGCACCCTCCCAGCGGATGATCCGCATGCCGGTCTGCATCAACGGCCAGAGGATGACGGCGAGCAGAAGCATCACGCTGAAGTCCATCGTGCTGATGCCGGCCGCGTCGAGCGGTCGCACCAGGCCGGACACGCCGAGGATGCCGAGGATGTTGAATACGTTCGATCCGACGACGTTGCCGATCGCGATATCGTCCTGCTTGCGGAACGCCGCGATGACCGACGTGGCGAGTTCGGGCAGGCTGGTGCCCGCCGCGACGATGGTCAACCCGATCACCGCCTCGGACACGCCCCACATCCGGGCCATCTGGATCGCGGCATCGACCAGGAACCGCGAGCCCGCCACCAGCAACACCAAGCCGCCGAGGATCAGCAACAAGTCCTTGCCGGTGGAACCCTCCTTCACGCCGGTCGGCGCCGCGGCGGCAAACTCGTCGAGCACCACCGGCGCCTTTTCACGGCGCGCCATCACGATGTTCAGCCCGGTATAGGCCACGATGCCCGCGAACAGCAACCCGGCCTCCCACCGCGCCAGCGTGCCGTCGGAAAACAGCCACCAGCAGACCAGGCTGACCCCGATCATCACCGGCATGTCAAACCGCACCAGTTGCGACTGCACCACGAGCGGACGGATCACCGCGGACAAACCGAGGATGACGGCGATGTTGAAAATGTTGGATCCAAGGACATTGCCGATCGCGATCCCGCCCTGTCCGGTCAGGGCCGCCTTGGTGCTGACCACCATTTCCGGGGCGCTCGTGCCAAAGGCCACGATGGTCAAACCGACCACCAGAGGAGCCACCCCGGACCGCAGGGCCAACCGCGATGAACCGCGCACCAGCCATTCGGCCCCGAAATACAACAGCACCAAGCCCGCCAACAGCATCCCCGCCATGATCATAGCCGCCTCCAGATTGAGGTGCGTATGTTAGGACAGACAAACCACCTATGCCAACCGAATCGGCCGCCGTCCGACGGACCCGGGTATTTTGGCATGCACAATGCGGTCCAGCTAGGGTATGATGGTTCCAGCAGGGGGAGTTGCGCCATGAACACCAACGATTCCGCGGATGCCGTCGAGCCCACCGTCACGGACATCCTGTTCGAGTGCCCGCAATGCGGCAAAAGCCTGGAAATCGACGCCCGCGGGGCCGGTTACCTGATCGTTTGCCCCGACTGCCATAACGAAATCCAGGTCCCGGCCTGGAATGCCGAACACGGCAGCGAGGCCCCGAGCGAAGACGAACGGCACCGGGTGGAAATCGAGGAAATGCTCGGCCAACTCCAGGCCAAGATCGCCCGCCTTGAACACCAGCAACGCCTCGACGACCAATGCATCAAACGCATCGGCGACGAACTGGTCCTGATCCAAGCCGCCCTCGACCGGATCACCGAAGTCGTGGAAACCCGCAACCCTGCGTCCTGACCCGTTTCGGACCTCGTTACGTTTTTGTCGCGGCCGCGCCGACCTACCCGCCTTATTTTACTTGTACACAGGGATCGGTCCGGATTGTTAATAACCTCGACAGGCGTTTTGGCGCGTCCTTTTTCGGCGCATCACCCTTGACACCAGGATTTTACAACAGGCACAAAAAAGGAGATCCTGCGTAACCCGTTGATGGGGCGCGGTTCCCTGTGAATAACTTTTCCGGCTTGGGTATTCCGGCCCGACGAGGGGGTTTTCGTTCCGCTCAAGCCTTGGCGGCGAGGCGTTTGTGGGCGAAGCGTTTGAAGCGGACCATGGCTTCCTTGATCTGGTCCATCGACGTCGCGTAGGAGCAACGCACATACCCTTCCCCGCACGGGCCGAAGGCGGTACCGGGCACGACCGCGACCTTTTCCTCGTCGAGCAGGCCGTAGGCGAAGGCCTTGGAGGTCATGCCGGTGGCGGCGATGTTCGGGAAGGCGTAAAACGCGCCGGCCGGGCGTGGGCAGGGAATGCCCATCTCGGTGAACGAGGCGTGGATGAAGTTGCGGCGGCGCTGGTATTCGGCCTTCATGCCGTTGATATCCTGGTCCGGGTGCTTCAGCGCCTCAATGGCCGCCTCCTGGCTGGTGATCGGGGCGCAGAGCATCGTGTACTGGTGGATCTTCATCATCGCGCCGATCAGGTCGGCCGGTCCGCAGGCATACCCGAGGCGAAACCCGGTCATCGCCCATGCCTTCGAGAAGCCGTGCAGGAAGATCGTGCGGTCCTTCAGTCCGGGCAGCGAGGCCGCGCTCACGTGCGGGTGGTCGTACGACAATTCCGCGTAGATGTCGTCGGCGATCACGATCAGGTCGTGCTTCACCGCGAGATCGCAAATGGCCTTCAACTCGGCTTCGGGCAGGCAGGCCCCGGTCGGGTTGTTCGGGTAGTTCAGGATGATTGCGCGGGTGCGCGGGGTGATCGCGGCGGCGACCTGGGCGGCGGTGAGGACGAAGCCGCCCTGCGGATCGGTCTGGATCGGCACCGGCTTGCCGTAGGCGAAGGCAATGACCGGGCCGTACGACACGTAGCAGGGCTCGTGGAAGATCACTTCATCGCCCGGCTCGAGGATGGCCCGCATGGCGAGGTCCAGCGCCTCGCTGACCCCGACGGTGACCAGCACCTCGTTCGCGGGGTTGTAGGACGCGCCGAACACGCGCTCGACATAGCCGGCGAGGGCCTGGCGCAGCTTCAGCAGACCGAGATTCGAGGTGTAGCTGGTGATGCCGCGTTCGAGCGAATAGATGGCCGATTCGCGAATGTGCCACGGCGTGACGAAATCGGGTTCGCCGATGCCGAGGCTGATGACATCCTTCATCGTGCTGACGATGTCAAAGAAGTCGCGGATGCCCGAGGGCGGCATCGTGCGCACGTGCGACGCGATGCGGTCAGGGCGAGACTTTGAGCCGTTCATATTCGTCCTCGGTCTCCATCAGAACCCCGTGGTCCTTGTAGGTTTTGAGCATGAAGTGGGTCGAGGTGGAGATCACCCCGGGGATGGTCGCCAGCTTGTCGCTGACGAAGAAGGCCACGTCCTTGAGCGACTGGCCGGAGATGAAGATCAGCAGGTCGAACGTGCCCGACATCAGGTACAGCGACTGCACTTCCTCGAACTTGCTGATGCGTGCGGCGATGTGGTTGAACCCGCCTTCGCGCTCGGGGGTGACCTTGACCTCGATCACCGCGGTGACGAGGTTGATGTCGAGCTGGTCCTGGTTGACCACGGCCTGGTAGCCGCGGATCACGCCGGACTTCTCGTACTCGGCGATCCTGGCCTTCACGGCGGCGACCGGCAGTCCGAGCATCTTGGCGAGGTCCTCGGGGGTTTCGAGTGCGTTTTTCTTCAGCAATTTCAGCAGTTCATCCATGGCGGGTCCCTCAAAAATGGGCGTTAGGTATAACAGGAGCGGAAACCGGGCGTCCAGCCTTTATCCCGAAAACAGGAGTTGAAGGAACCACGGATGAACACCGATTCACACGGATAACGACATTGGAACGGGCTCATCACAGGAAGGAGCCCTGTCCTTTTCAGTACCGTGGTAATCAGGGTCCACCCCCGTGAATCCGTGTCCAACCATGTTCATCCGTGGTTTCACGTTTGTTTTTCGGGTTTATCCGGCGGCAGGCCGGGCCGCGCAATAAAAAAGGCGGCGAGGAATTCGCCGCCTTGCGCGTCCGGCCCGGAGGCCTTCGTGCGGATGCTTACACCCCGACCTGGTAGCGGGTGAAGCGGCGGATGGTCAGCGTGTCGCCGAGGTCCTTGCCGCGGGCGGCCAGCATGTCGGCCACGGTCTGGTCGGGATCCTTGACGAAGCCCTGCTCGACCAGGCAGATCTGGCTGTAGAACTTCTCCAGCTTGCCGTCGACGATCTTATCGACAATGTTGGCCGGCTTGCCTTCGACCTGCTTCGCGTAGATCTCGCGTTCGGCGGCGATCACCTCGGCGGCGACGTCGGAACGGTTGAGGAACTGCGGGTTGGCCGCGGCGATGTGCAGGGTCACGTCCTTGATCGTCTCCTTGAAGAGCTCGGCCGAGGCGGTTTCCGCCTTGCCGCAGCCGACTTCCAGCAGCACGCCGACCTTGCCACCGAGGTGGATGTAGCCGGCCACCGCGCCGTTGCCGGACACGGTGTACTTGACGTTGCGGCGGACGATGAGGTTCTCGCCGATCTCGGCGATCTTGGCCACGACCTTGTCCTTGGCGGCTTCGGCCAGGCTGCCGTCGATGCCCTTGGCATCGCTGACGAGGCTGGCGACGAACGCCTGGAAGTTTTCGTTCTTGGCGACGAAGTCGGTCTCGCAGTTCACTTCGATCATGACGCCGGCCTTGCCGTTGTCGTAGATCTCGGCGGCCACGCGGCCTTCCTTGGCCACGCGTTCAGCCTTCTTGCCGGCAATGGCCATGCCACGCTCGCGGAGCAGGCGCACGGCCTTTTCCTTGTCGCCGCCGGTTTCCTGCAGCGCGCGTTTGCATTCCATCATGCCGAGGTTGGTCTCCTCGCGCAGTTCCTTCACTAACGATGCGGTAATTTCCATGGATGATTCCTCAGGATGGTGGTGATCAGGCGCCGGCGGCGTCGGCGGCCGGGGCTTCGGGGGCCGGAGCGGCTTCGGCCGCGGCGGCAGCTTCCTTCGCCTTGGCTTTGGCCTTCTTCTCCTTCACGGCGGCGAGGGCCTTGGCGGCAGCCTCGGCGCGCGCGGAGGCGGCGGCCTTGGATTTGGCCTCGGCGGCCGCTTCGTCGGCGGCACGCTTGCGGGATTCTTCCG
>CALBHI010000185.1 GCA_937894535.1 uncultured Verrucomicrobiota bacterium | reverse complement strand
ATTACCGATTACCGGAGCGAGGGATACAAGACGGCGGCCAAGTCCGACTCATCTTCCTCCGCATCCTCCGCCACGCCTGCGCCGGCGGCGGCTCCGGCATCCACACCGTCTTCCAGTACCAGCACCTCCACGACCGCCAAGGCCGTATCGGCCAAGAAATAGGAATCCCATGGCCGTCACTGTCCGATGTCAGAAATGCGGGGCCGATAACCGGCTCGGCCAGTTGTTTTGCCATGCCTGCGGGGCCAAACTTGATTTGAGCAAGCTCACGCCGGAACAGGTGGCGCGCGAAAACCGCACCATCAACCCGGCCGCCATCGTGGCCCGGATCTTCCGACTCGCCATTTTCCTCGGCCTGCTCGCCGTGCTCGGCTTGTTGTGTTGGCCAACGGCTCCGGCGGGTGATGCCCCTTCCGCCAACGGTTCGGGTATCGTGAAGGACCAGATGTCCGCGTTGCGCGTGGCGATCATGCGCAAGGTCGAGAAACGCGAGACCTTTGCCGAGGCCGATCTCAACGCGCACCTCAACACCGTGATCCGCAATGCCGCGCCGGGCGGCGGCTTCAGCTTGCAGTTGCAGGAAGTCCGGATTGACCTGCGCGACGGTGCGGTGGAGGCGTGGACGCGTTCCGCACTTGGGCCCTTGACCATTACCTATTCGAGCCTGGCCCGCGTGGAGGAGGCGGCGGACGGACGCAAGACCTTCCGTGCCGCGGAGGCCCGTATCGGGCATCTTCCGTTGCCCGGGCCGCTGCGCGACCGGGTGGTCGGCCAGCTTGCTTCGATGTTCCAGATGCTGCAGGAGGAGCAATTGCTGCTCCAGCGCCTGACCACGGTTCACTTCGTGGACGGCGCCGTCCACACCGCCACCGCCGCCCCGTAACCCCCGGATCCGCATGAAAGACAAACTTGAGTTCTACACCATTCTCGGCGAAGTCGATGGCCGCGAGTACACGGACTTGGCCCGGTTGATGGGCGATTACGACTTCAACCGCTACATTGTGAAAATAGGCCATGTGCCGCAAAGCGCCGAGGAGACCGGCCTGTCGGTGGTGGTGCGCGTCACGCACGCGGTCGCTGGTTTCCCCGAGGGGTTGATCTCGACGCCGATCCGGCGCACGGCGTTGGAGGATTTGCTTACCCGTAAACTGGCTGCGGCGATTGAAGGCCAGGCCACGTTTGATGCGAACGGGGTGGCACGTCGGCGGATCGTCGCCCCGCGGCCCGGCCAGAAAATCCTGCCGCGCTCGACCGTGCAGATCACCGACGATTTCACCGATGTCCGCCTGTCCGTGCTCATCCCGACCCAGCGTGGTCGTCTCGACGGCCAGGCATTCCAGACCGTGTTTTTTGACGATCTCCCCATGGTGGTGCAGGATGCGCTGATCTACTGCAACATGGACACCTCGGAGGTCGAGGCGTTTGTCGGCCTGATGGAAGATGCCGACCAGCTCCGTCAATCCCTGCCCGCCCGCGGCCTGATCGGATTTGTCGCCAGTGGTTCGCTGGTGGCCCGCCTGCCCGGCTCGGATCAGCCGGATGTGGCGGCTGACACGGCCATCACGGTCGATCCGTCCCTGTTGGTCTCGCTGGATACCCCGCACCGCGGTCCGGTTGAAGGGCTCGGCATTCACTCCGGTATTACCTTGATCCTCGGCGATGCCTTTTCCGGGCGCGTCGAGTTGATGCGTGCCCTGGCGTCGGGCATCTACAACCATGTGCCGGGTGATGGTCGCGAATACATCGTCACCATGCCCGATTCGGTGTACATCCCCGCCGAGCCGGGTCGCAGCGTACACCGGGTGGATGTCGGGTGCATGCTGCCCGAGGATGAATATTCCTCCGCGAGTGCAGGTGCCTGCCACGCGCAGGTCGCCACGCTGGTCGAGGCTCTTGAGGCCGGCGCCCGGGTGATCCTGCTGGATGAGGCGGATTCGTGCCCCGGGTTTCTCGGTGGTGATGACCGGGTGGAGCGGTTGCTTGGACGTACGCCGGGCATCACGCCCTTGTCGGCGCGGGTCCGCCAACTCGCCCAGGAACTGGGCGTTTCGACCATCGTATCGGGCAATGTGTCGGTCTCGTCCTTCATCCCGGTGGCCGACACCATTCTGGCCGTGTGCGACGGGGTGGTCTCCGACATCACCCGCGAGGCCAAGGAGGCCTTCGGCAACGTGGATACCGCCAACGCACCCGAGTACGACCTGACCCGCCTGATTGAGACGGCCCGCTGGGTGGTGCCGTCGAGCATCGATGCGAGCATCGGTCGTCACGATGGCGTGATCGGCATCGAGGATGGATGGAAGATCCGGTTTGGCCGGTACACGATCGACCTTGGCAGCAACCACCAGATCGCTGATCCGCAGCAGGCGTTGACCCTGGGGTTGATCATCGAATACGCCCGCCAGCGTTACCTCGACAAGGCGCGCCCGATGCGCGAGCTGCTCGACCTGGTCGAGCGCGATTTGAGCATGGAGGGGCTGGAGCAGGTGACCCGCGAATTGCGCGGCGACCTTGCCCGTCCCCGCCGCTACGAAATCGCCGCCGCGTTGAACCGCCTGCCCTCGCTGCGCGTCGCCCGCGCTGCGTTGTAACGCGTCAGCGGGAGCACGTGCCCGATGCGGCTGGTGATCCAACGCGTCCTCCGCGCCTCGGTTTCCGTCGAAGGTGCGGTCGTCGCCTCGATCGGGCGCGGGTTTCTCATCCTGTGTGGCGTGCACCGCGCCGACACCGCGGCCGATGTGGACTATCTCGTGCAGAAAACCGCCCGCCTCCGGGTTTTTGATGATGCCGATGGCAAGATGAACCTCGGTCCGGCCGAGGTCGGCGCGGAGATGATCGTGGTGAGCCAGTTCACCCTTTACGCCGATTGCCGCAAGGGCAACCGTCCAAGCTACATCGAGGCGGCCGGCCCCGCCGACGGCGAGCGGTGGTACGAGGCCTTCGTGGCCGGCTTGCGTGCGCAGGGTCTGGCGGTTCAGACCGGGCGCTTTCGCTCGATGATGGCGGTGGAGCTGGTGAACGACGGCCCGGTGACCATCCTGATCGACAGCCGGGACCGGCAGGTGGTCGGCGCATGAAATCCACCCTCGGCGCGGCTTGTTGGCTCCTTGTTGCCGCCGGGGCGCTGGCTGTTTTTCCCGATGCCCACGCCAGGCCGCTGGCTGCGGACGAACCGCGGACCGCCTCCAACCACTGGCCGACCGTCACCTCCCACCAGAGGAATTTCCTCGTGGCCGACATGCCCAAACGCGATGCGGTGGAGATTGCGGTGTGGGCTGAGTCGGTGCGCGAGCGCTTCATCGGCTGGGTGGGGACTTCGCTTCCCTACGGACGTGCCTATCCGGTGGTGATCTCCGCCTCGGTGCGGGATGATGAGCCGGGAGGACGGGTCCTGCGCGCGTTGGACCGTGCCCTCGATGGTTCGCTTCGCCAGGAAATCACCCTGGTCAATCCGGCCGACATGGACCAGGAGGATGTTCTGGAAGCGCTGAGTTGGCTGATGGCCAACCGGTGGGTTGTTGCGCGCACGGCGGAGCGCGCCCGGGACCTGCCGGTGCTGCCGGACTGGTTGACGGTGGGGGTCGCGCAGAATCTGTACCCCGAGCTTCGCGTACGGAACTACCGGGATGTCGTGGTGATGGAGCAGGGCGGAAGTTACCACCCCGCCGCCACGGTGTTTGATTTGCGGTACCTGCCTCCCGGGCGCTGGCCGGAAAAGGCGCGGGCCGGCTTGGTGGTTGCCTGGCTTGCCGAAACGGTCGGGGCGGAA
>CALBHI010000184.1 GCA_937894535.1 uncultured Verrucomicrobiota bacterium | reverse complement strand
CGGCGTCATCGCCGACTTCCAGGCCGCCGAACACATGATCCGCGCCATGATCAAGATGATCGACCTTCGCAAATCGTGGTTCCCGCCGGCGCTTAAAATGGTCATCTGCATCCCCTCGGGCATCACCGAGGTGGAAGAACGGGCCGTAAAAGACTCTGCCGAACAGGCCGGCGCCAAGGAGGTCAGGCTGATCCACGAGCCCATGGCGGCCGCCATCGGGATCGGGATCGACGTGCTCGAGCCGGTGGGCAACATGGTGATCGACATCGGCGGCGGCACCAGCGAGATCGCGGTGATCGCCCTCGGCGGGATCGTCAACAACAAGTCGATCCGCATCGCCGGCGACGAGTTCAACACCGACATCGAGGAGTACATGCGCAAGCAGCACAACATCAACGTGGGCGAGCGTACGGCCGAACGGATCAAGATCGAGGTGGGAGCGGCCATCGCCGACATCGACAACCCGCCGCCCGACTACGCCGTGCACGGACGCGACCTGCTTACGGGCATACCCAAGGAGGTGATCGTCAACTATGCCGAGATCGCGCACTGTCTCGACAAATCGGTGGCCAAGATCGAAGCCGCCGTACTCAACGCCCTGGAAATGACCCCGCCCGAGCTTGCCTCCGACATCTTCGAAACAGGCATCTACCTCACCGGCGGCGGCGCGCTGCTGCGCGGGCTCGACAAACGCATTCACCTGAAGACAAAATTGAAGGTGCACGTGGCTGAAGATCCTCTCCGCGCGGTGGCCCGCGGTACCGGCATCGCCCTGAAGAACTTCGACAAGTTCACCTTCCTCATCAAGTAAAAAGGCGCCATGCGGAACCTTTTCGTCTTCCTGCGGGAACATTATTTCTATTTCCTCTTCCTCCTGCTCGAAACGGTCTCGCTCGTCCTCTTCTTCAACTACAACGAATTCCAGGGCAGCGCCCTCTACCGTGCGACAGACTCGGTATCCGGCTCGGTCAACAGCATGTTCAGCGGCATCTCCGAGTATTTCTCGCTGCGCAAGACCAACCGGCAGATGATCGAGGAGATGGCCAAACTCCATGCCCGTCTTGCCGAAGCCTTCTACATCACCGACAAGAGCATCTACGACCGCAAGGACACCATCGCGAAGCTCGAATACCGCTACATCAGCGCCAAGGTGATCAGCAACTCCACCAACAAGCGCAACAACTTCCTGATGATCAACAAGGGAGAGCTGCACGGCATCGAGAACCACATGGGGGTGATCATCGGCAACAAAGTGGTGGGGCAGGTGGTGAGCGTTTCACCGCACTTCTCCTGGATCATGTCGGTGCTCAACAAGGACAGCCGCATCTCCGGGAAATTCAGGAAAAACAACCAGCTCGTCAACGTGGAGTGGAGCGGGGGCGACTACCGGAAAGGGCAGGTGAAGGAGATCCCCAAGCATGTGGTCATGGTGAAGGGCGACACCATCATCACCAGCGGCAATTCCGACATCTTCCCCGAAGGGCTGATGATCGGCACCATCGAAAGTTTCCGCATCGCGCCCGACGAGAACTTCAACAACGGCGAGATCCTCTTTTCCACCGACTTCAACAGCCTCGGCTACGTGGAGGTGGTGGTCGACCTGATGCGCCGCGAGAAGGAAGCCCTGAAATCCTCATTCAACCCGCAGCCATGACCTCGCGCACCGTATTTTTCAACGTGGTCCGGTTCTTCTTCCTGGTGCTGTTGCAGGTGCTGATCCTCAACCATATCAACCTGGGCGGGTATGTCAATCCCTACTTCTACATCTATTTCATCCTGCTGCTGCCCTTCGACACGCCGAAATGGATGCTGCTGATCCTGGCTTTCGTGCTGGGATGGAGCGTCGATCTCTTCACCAACACCATCGGTCTTAACGCTGCTGCGTGCGTGCTGATGGCCTTTGCACGGCCCTTCGTGATCATGGCCATCTCTTCGGGGCCCGAATCATTGCTCGGCGACACCCCGTCGCTGCGCAACCAGGGTCTTCGCTGGTTTCTCTATTATGCAGTGATCCTCACCCTGCTGCACCACTTTGCCCTCTTTTTCCTGGAAGTTTTCCGCTTCGCGGAATTTTTCGCCACCTTCGCCCGCGTCCTGCTCAGCTGTGCCTTTACGCTGACGCTGGTGATGATCAGCGAATACCTGTTGTTTTCCCGGGGGAAATAAAAAGACCTTCCGGGTTTT